>NTKH01000047.1 GCA_002457645.1 Bacteroidetes bacterium MED-G20 | reverse complement strand
CTGGAGCAGAAGTTTTTAATTATCCTTGGGATACTTGGAATAATTTAACTGCAGATGATGGTTGGTGGCAAGATTTAGGGTCAATGTATGCAGATACAGTTCATGATTATTCAAGTCCAGGTTATTTCAATTATTTAAATAATGGAATTACTAACGGCTGGGATTGGTACGAGGTTGATGGAGGCAGACAAGATTTTATGAACTATTTTAAGTTGTGTAGAGAGTCTACAATTGAACTTTCAAATACTAAAACTCCCAACCCTTCAACTCTACCAGGGTTTTGGAATTCTAATAAAGCTTCTTTAATGAACTACATGAAACAATCTTTAGTTGGTTTAAGAGGAATTGTTACGGACAGTATTAACGGGCAACCCTTAAAATCTAGAGTAGAAATTTTCAATCATGATATTGATAGTTCACATGTTTATTCAAACCTTCCAGTTGGAAATTATCATAGATATTTGAGTCCTGGAAATTA
The DNA here is from genome assembly GCA_002457645.1 of Bacteroidetes bacterium MED-G20. Classification (GTDB taxonomy): domain Bacteria; phylum Bacteroidota; class Bacteroidia; order Flavobacteriales_D; family Parvicellaceae; genus MED-G20. Next base: position 11,511 of record NTKH01000047.1, on the reverse strand, counting down.
TGCTGTTAATTTTAGTTGTAGTGGATATCAAAGTAAATCATTAAATGTTGATGTTTTTAATGGCAATGCTTCAATTTTAGATGTGCAGTTAGTACCACTTTCATTTGTAGGAATTATTCCACAAATTGATTCAAAAAAAGTAATTAAAGAAGTAGATATTTTGGGTAGAGAGGGATCAAATAATGCCATTAAAATTAAAATTTATAATGATGGTTCATCAATCAAAACAATTAATCACAATAATAAATAAATAAAAATGAAAAATATCTTTATACTTTCTATTATCTTGATAAACTACAATGTTTATTCTCAAAATAAGTTTGAAACTAACCGAGAAGGAAGCGATTACAGTTTTAAAGTATTAAAAGATTTGGAAGCAACAGATGTTCAAAATCAGGGAAGAACTAGTACTTGTTGGAGTTTTTCTTCTTTGTCATTTTTTGAATCTGAAATAATTAGGCTCAAACAAGAAAAACACAATCTTTCTGAAATGTTTATTGCTAGGAATGCTTATGTTGGTAAAGCAGAGAATTTTCTTAGAATGTATGGGACTTTTACTTTCGGACCTGGTGGTGCTTTTCATGATATTCCCTGGGTAATTAAGAGATATGGAATTGTTCCTGAAGAGGTCTACAATGGTTTGAAAGATGGAAATACTACTCACCGACATGCAGAAATGGAAGCAGTTTTAGAATCTTCAATGAAAGCTTTGGCTAAGAAACCTCAGAATGGAAAATTAACATCATCATGGAAAGGGGCAATTGAAGGAATATTAGATGCTTATTTAGGCGATTTACCTGAAAATTTGGAGGATTTCGAATTTAATTATAATGGAAAAGTCTACACCCCCAAATCTTTTTCAAAATCATTAGGACTAAATATGGATGATTATGTTTCTTTAACATCATTTAATCATCATCCATATTATTCAAAATTTGTTTTAGAAGTTCAAGATAACTGGGCACTACAGTCAAGTTATAATTTACCAATTAGTGATTTTATGGAAACTTTGGAGCAAATAGTTATTAACGGATATACTTTTGCTTGGGGAGCTGATGTTTCAGAAAAAGGATTTGGATATAGAAATGCTCTGGCGATTTTGCCAGAAGATGAGTCTACAATTAAAAAAATAGGGAAGGATAGTAAAAGATTCAATGATGCTGGGGCGGAAAGGGAAAGTAACGCTTTTTTGACACCAGTTAAAGAAAGAAACGTTTCACAACAAGAAAGACAATTAGCTTTTGACAATCAAGAAACCACAGATGATCATGGAATGCATGTCACAGGTTTAGTTGAAGACCAGAAAGGAACTAAATATTTTATAGTCAAAAATTCTTGGGGGGAAACTAATGAATGTGATGGCTATTTTTTTGCCTCATTTCCCTACGTGAAGTATAAAACCTTGAACATTTTAGTGCATAAGGATGCATTAGCTAAAGATTTGAAAAAGAAATTAGGAATCAATTAATGATAAAATTATTATCCTACGTATTAATTTTTCCTATTTGGATTTATCAAAAAGGTATTTCTCCTTTCTTCCCATCTTCATGTAGATTCAATCCTACTTGCTCAAACTATGCAATTGAAGCGATTAAAAAAAAAGGACCATTTAAAGGATTTTGGTTAGCTTTAAAAAGAATTTCAAAATGTCACCCTTGGGGAGGCTCGGGGTACGACCCTGTACTATAATTTATTTTCATGCTTAAAATTGATATGCATTCTCATATTATTCCAAAAAATCTTCCGGATTGGGGAAAAGAATTTGGATATGAAGGATTTATAAAGCTAGATCATCATAAATCTAGTTGGGCAAGAATGATGCAAGGAGATCACTTTTTTAGAGAAATTAATCATAATTGTTGGAATCCAGAGGTAAGAATTAAAGAGTATGAAATGTTTAATACTCATGTTCAGGTTGTAAGTACTGTTCCTGTTCTATTTGCTTATTTTGCTCATCCAGAACATGGTCTTAAAGTAGCTAAATTCTTAAATAATGACCTTTCAAATTTAGTCAATAAATATCCAAAAAAATATATTGGTCTTGGAACCATACCCATGCAATCAACAGAGTTGGCAGTTGAAGAGTTACATAGAATTAAAAAAATTGGCCTGGTAGGTGTTCAGATTGGTTCCAATATTAATAATAAGAATCTTAATGAGACTGAATTTTATCCTATATGGGAAACTTGTGAAAAATTAGGATTATCTGTATTAGTTCACCCTTGGAATATGATGGGTAAAGAACATATGAGTCGATATTGGTTACCGTGGCTAGTAGGAATGCCTGCAGAGACATCAAGGGCAATGTGCTCAATGATTTTTGGTGGTATTTTTGAAAAATTTCCATCCTTAAGAGTTAACTTTTGTCATGCAAGTGGATCATTCTTATCTACTTTAGGAAGAATTGAGCATGGATTTAATTGTAGACCAGATTTAGTAGCTATTGATAATAATCATAATCCAAAAAAATATTGTGGCCAATTTTGGGTAGACTGTATCACTCATGATCCAGATATACTAAGTTATGTTTTAAAGATGCAAGGCTCAAAAAGAGTCACTTTAGGAAGTGATTATCCTTTTCCTCTAGGTGATTTAGAGATTGGAGAATTTATTAATAAAATGAAATTGAAAGATAATGTAGTGGAAGATATTTTTTGCAATAGTACATTGGAGTGGTTAAATCTTAAAAAGGAAGATTATTTATGAGAATTTTTTATGTAATTATTATAAACATATTCTTTTATTATCAAATTTTCGGTCAAAAAGCTTATTGGCAACAACAAATTAGTTATGATATTAATGTAGATTTTAATCATCAAAACCATCGATTCGATTTGACGGAAAAAATAACCTATATTAATAATTCTCCCGATAATTTAACTAAAGTTTTTTTTCATTTATATTATAATGCATTCCAACCAGGTTCAATGATGGATGTTAGGTCAAGAACTATTGCTGATCCTGATTCTAGAGTATTGGACAGAATCCAAAAATTGAATAAAGATGAAATTGGGTACCAAAAAATTATTAGTGTGGTTGACGGTAATAATAAAAATCTAATTTTTAATGAACAAGGAACAATTTTAGAAGTAATTCTCAATCAACCTTTAATTCCAGGAAAAAAATTAAAATTAACACTTTCATGTAAGAGTCAAATTCCATTGCAAATACGAAGAACGGGTAGGTACAATAAAGAAAATGTAGCTTACTCAATGACACAGTGGTATCCAAAAATGTGTGAATATGATAATGAAGGTTGGCATTCAAACCCTTACATAGGAAGAGAGTTTCATGGGGTCTGGGGAAATTTTGATGTTACAATAAATATTGATAGTTCTTTTGTTTTGGGGGGAACTGGAATTATTCAAAATCCCAATGATATTGGATATGGATACGAAAATGAAAAGTTTAGATCTAAAAAATACTTTGGTAATAAATTAAAATGGCATTTTAAAGCAGAAAATGTTCATGATTTTGCATGGGCTGGAGACCCTTTCTTTCTTCATGAAAGTTTAAAATTAAATAACGGAACAATACTGCATTTTTTACATAAAGATGATTCTTTAAATAATAATTGGAAATTATTGCAGCCATATGCCAAAAAATGTTTTGAATACATGAACAGAAATTATGGGGAATATCCTTACAAACAGTATTCAATTATTCAAGGTGGAGATGGAGGAATGGAGTATCCCATGTGTACATTAATTACTTCTGAGGGTTCGCTCAAAGGATTGATAAGTGTTACAGTTCATGAGTCAATTCATAGTTGGTTTCAAGGTGTTTTAGGAACCAATGAATCTAAGTATGAATGGATGGATGAAGGATTTTGTAGTTATGCACAGTATGAAGTTTTAAATTATTTATATAACAAAAAGTTATTAAACCCATTAACAAGACAGTATAAAAGTTATTACAGATTAGCCAATTCTGAATTTCAAGAACCGCTTTCAACTCATTCTGATTTTTATAATTTAAATTATGTATATGGAGTTAATGCTTACAGTAAAGGTTCAGTTTTTTTAAATCAGTTGGGTTATATAATTGGTTCTAAAAAACTAAAGTCAGGAATGAAAAAATATTTTGATCAGTGGAAGTTTAAACACCCTACACCAACAGACTTTAAAAAAGTAATGGAGCAAGAAAGTAATATAGAACTAGATTGGTACTTCGAACAATTTATAGAAACTATAAATACTGTAGATTATTCTATTTATTCCGTTATGGAATCAGGAAATAAAACTAAAATTTTAATCGAAAGAATTGGTAGGATTCCTATGCCTTTAGACATCAGCATAACATCTTCAAAGTCAAATATTTTATGGTATAATATTCCGCTAAGAATAATGCGTGGATCAAAAGAAAAAGACATAATAGGTGAGGGTTTTAAAGTAATTTCACCATGGCCTTGGGTTTATAATTTTTACGAGTTTATAATTGATCTTCCACTAAATGAAGTTGAAAAAATTGAAATTGATGCTTCAACTAGAATGGCAGATATAAACAGAAAAAATAATATTTGGAATGGGAATAATTACGAGAGTGAACCACCAAAAATTATTTTTAAGAGTAAATTATAACTGTTTTTTAATTGATACTGAAATAAGCTGTTGATTGGCCATTTTTATTCCCCAATACTCTTGACTATTTGCCCCGTTAATAATGGTTGCATCATAATATTGGTGTAATCCAAAGTTGATATTCAATAAAAAATTAAAGTATAGGTTTTCATTTAATTTATAATCAAAAAATATAAAATACTCTGCTCCAAATCCAAAATAATCTGATGACCAGAACGCTTGAGTTCCACTTGTTTGTTGTGCTCTAAATATATTGCACTTAAAATAAGGACCTAACCCATGACCAAAATTAAAATTGTTTTTTTGGGAGAGCTGTTTCCCTTTATGAAAACTAATGAGAAAGTTATTCAAAGTAAAAGTGGGTTGAGAATAAAATGGAGAAAATTTCATGTGAACTCTATAAAATTTTTCTTCATGATTATTTAGCTGATAGTCTATTAAAAATCCTATTTTTTCGTCTTGATTTGGGTCAGTAATTGATTTAATCAATGATATTGGATTACTCCACCCAAAAGAAAAAGAATGAGTTAAATTATTTATCTTTTCTTGATCGTATTGACTATAACTTTTAAAGTTGAATAATAAAAAAATAATTATTAAAAAATTAATGATTCTCTTCATCAATTAAAAATGTGAATTTGATTGGTAATTATGTCAAAACTTGTTTGATAATTTTTTAGTGAGTAAGTGGCAGGTCCTTGAATAACAAGACCATCAAATAATTGATATTGACTGCTGTCACACGAGCACTCTACAAAAGAGTTTGTCGAATCTACAGATGCTTTTCCACAGGGGTTTTGAGCATTATAGGTACAATGTCTATCGTAAGCGCTAAATTGATCATAAGATTGTCTGTAAACAATAATTCCTTGACTTCCTCCAGAAATATATACCCATCCTCCGATAGAATTTAAAGATGAATAACTTGGTAGGGAAATATTTATGTATTGATCAACATATACATATGGTACTATATTTTGATTTTTTGTGCAGTTATTAAAAAATAAAATAGTGAAACTAGTAATAGTTAAATAACGTAGAAAACTGTAATTTGGATTTGTCATGTTATTATTAAAAGGGCTTTTGGTTATTATTTTATTTGTTCTAATAAGCTTAGGAAATAAAGCATTCAGTCAAAATAAAGGAGAATTAATTGGTTCCAATCGTCCTGTTTTTTCTCAAAATTACAAATTACCTGGAAATTCGTCCAATAAATTTGAAGGGTTAACAAACAAGGACATTGAAAAACAAGAGCATCAAAACTCTAAAGAGCAAGAAAAAGCCAAAAAAGAAATATTAAAAAGTCATATTCTTAAGCAGGATAAGCCCACAAGAAAAAGAATGAAACAAACATTAAAAAAATCTAAGAAGCTACTTGCAAAAAAACCATTAGTTTCTCGCAGAAGAGTTGTTAAACAAAGAAAAATTATCCTGGACCAAGGAAAGATAAACAAAGTTGACGATTAAACATTTTTTATTTTAATTAGCTAATTGTTAAAAATTCGTTAATTATTGTTTAATTTGTAGCTCACTATTTCTATAAGTAATAGATCAAAGTTTTTAAATTATGCTAAGAAAAATATTATTATTATCCATTTCTTTTTTTGTTTTAAGTTCCGTCACTTATGCCCAACCTCAAGGAGGTAGTCTTAAGGGTAAGGTTTTTGACGAGCTTAAAGAAGGATTTCCATTTGTAAATGTTGCATTATTTCAAAATGGAAATATTAGAGGTGGTGCTACAACCGATTTTAACGGTGCTTTTAAGATTAGTAATATTTCTGCTGGAACTTATACCTTAGAAATTAAGTTTGTGGGCTACCAAACATATCGGTTAGAAGGTCTTATTGTCAAAGGAGGAAAGTTACTTCCACTTTCTCCTATATATTTAAAAGAGGCTACTGAACTTTTAAAGGAAGTAGAAATTGTTAGTTATAAAGTACCATTAATTGATAAGGATGGTGGAGCTTCTGGTGGAACAGTTACAAGAGAAGATTTAGCAAGAATGCCAGGAAGATCTGCTGCATCTATTGCAAGTACTGTGGGTGGTGTACAATCTGATGCTAACGGTGAGATAACTTCAGTTAGAGGATCCAGAGACGATGCAACTTTTTATTATATAGATGGTATAAAAGTTAGAGGGTCAACCAATTTACCTAAGTCTGCAATTGAAGAAGTGAGTGTCATGACGGGTGGTGTTCCGGCGAATTTTGGTGATGCTACTGGAGGTATTATATCGATTACAACCAGAGGTGCTTCTAGAGAATACTTTGGTGGAGTTGAAGCTGTAAGTTCGGGTATTGCGATGAATGAAAATGTTTATGGCTTAGATAACAATGCCTTTAATTTATTTGAAGCAACTCTTTCAGGTCCTTTATTAATGAAAAAAGATAGTACTGGAAAAAAAACAGATCCAATTTTAGGATTTTTTGTTTCTGGAAACTTTAATCATGTTTTAGATCCTAGACCTCTTGCAGGTGATCAATATAGATTACGTCCTGGTATGAGGGATTCCTTGATAGACCCTTCTCTGTTGGGTCCGCTTAGACCAACAGGGTTTGGTTTTGGAGCATATTACAACACAGACTTCCTTACGCCTAACGCTTTTGAAAAGGTAAATTATCGTCAGAACGTTGCAAGAACAAGAGCTTCTCTTGCTGGTAAAATTGATGTTAATGCTGGCCCCAATATGAATATTTCATTTGGTGCTTCAGGTGCATATAGCGATAGAAATGGTGCCTCTTGGGCAAGTTCACTAATGAATTATGACAATTTAGCTAATTACCGTGATATAGATTGGAGAGCTTATGGAAAATTTACTCAACGTTTTCAAAATGTTGCAGAAGATGAAAATTCTCAAGGTGGAGTTAAAAACGCTTATTACACTATCATGGTTGATTACTCTAGAACTAATGCAATAGTTCAGGACAATGTTCATAAGGACAACTATTTTAACTACGGACACATTGGAACATTTGATATTTTCAAGACACCTTCTTTTGATTTTTCTGATTTTGACGGAAATGGTGTTCTTGATTTAGTACAAACTGGAGTAAATGATGATTCTATACAGTTTACCCCATCTGCTTCTAATGCAGATATGGCGGCAATTACCAGTCAATATTTTACTTTATATGATGAAGTTGCTGGAAATTATGAAAACACAACTCAGTTATTAGACGGAGGTGCACTTTTAAATGGTAGAAGACCTACTAGTGTTTATGGTCTTTGGAGAAATATTGGATATGGGTATAATGGTTCAAGTAGAGAAAATAATTCCCAGTTTAGAATTACAGCTGTTGGATCTGCAGATATTGGAGATCATGCTATTTCTTTGGGTTTCGAATACGAGCAGCGCACGGATAGAAAATTTGAGGTATTTCCTATTGGTTTGTGGACTGTTATGAGACAATTAGCAAATTCTCACACAGATTATGGACGAGGAATTGATGAATCACAACCGATATATAACAATTTTGGATCAGTTACTGCAATTAGTTTTGAAACACTTAATACTGCTCCAGGTGAATTTTCTGGTTCTGACCCTCAATCCTTTTTTGATTATAATTTAAGAAACAGTTTAGGAATGGACCCCGATGGAACAGATTTTATCAATATTGATGCGATGGATCCATCACAATTTTCATTAGAAATGTTTAGTGCAGATGAATTATTAAACAATGGTAACAATTATGTTTCTTACTATGGTTATGATCACACAGGTGATAAAATTAGTGGCCGTCCAAGTTTTGATGATTTCTTTAACAAGAAAGATCAGTTTGGAAATTACACGAGACCAATTGGTGCTTTTGAACCCATATATATAGCTGGTTACATAATGGATAAATTTGCTTTTGATGATTTAATATTCAATGTGGGAGTTAGAGTAGATAGATATGACGCCAATCAACAGGTTCTAAAAGATGACTTTTCACTTTATCCTACAAGAACCATAAGCGAGGTAAGTGATATTAATGGTCAGGCTGTTACCCATCCCACAAATATTCCAAATTCTGCAACTGTATATATAAATGATATTGAAGACCCGACTACTGTAATGGGTTACCGAGAAGGTAATCAATGGTATTCTTCTAATGGTGTAGCGGTTAATGATTTAGAAAGTATCACTCCTAGTGGATATGTTGTTCCTCAACCTTATCTAGTTCAGGGGGTTTCAACAGATGACGATGTAAGTTCAAATGCGTTTGAAGATTACAAACCTCAAATTAATATTATGCCAAGAATTGCTTTTTCATTTCCCATTTCTGATGAAGCTTTATTCTTTGCTCACTACGATGTACTAACTAAAAGACCCACAACTGGAAATAGGTTAAATCCCATCCATTACTTTTATTTACAAACTGGTAATATAAATAGAGTAAATAATCCAAGTTTATTACCAGAAAAAACCATTGATTATGAAATTGGATTTCAGCAAGTTTTAAATATAAGATCCTCTCTAAAAATATCAGGTTTTTATCGAGAACAGCGTAATCAAGTGGCTCTTGTCAATAAAATTGGTGCTTTTCCACAAACCTATTCAACATGGGGAAATATAGATTTTGGTACAATTAAAGGATTAACAGTTGCTTACGACTTAAGAAGATCTGGAAACATGTCTATGAGAGCTTCTTACACATTGCAATTTGCAGATGGTACTGGATCTAATCCATTTGCAGCTGCTAATTTAATTGCTTCAGATCAACCAAATTTAAGAACTATATATCCTTACACTTACGATCAACGTCATCAAGTTATTACTGCATTGGATTACAGATATGGATCTGGATCAAGTTATAATGGACCTAGAGTTGCTGGTAAAGAACTATTTAAAAATACAGGGGCCAATTTAGTCGCTAATTTTGCTTCAGGAATGCCCTATTCAAGGCAACAAAGAATTACTGGGGCTGCTTTGATTACTGCTCCTACTCCAATACTAGAAGGGGAACCTCTGGGATCTAGAAAGCCTTGGAATTTTAGAGCAGATTTACAAGTTGATAAAAATATCACTTTAGAGTTTGGAAGTGATGATGTTAAAAAGAAATCAGCCAATCTTAATGTATATCTACTGGTTACTAATGTATTTAATACTCTAAATATAACAGACGTTTATAGAGCAACTGGAAATGCTGGTGATGATGGATATTTAAATGCAGCTAGATTTCAGACTTCAATAAGTACTCAGAATAATGAAGAAGCATTTAGATATTATTATGCAATGAAAGCTAATGACCCATATAATTTTGGAATTCCAAGACAAATTAGATTGGGTGTTAAATTAGATTTTTAAAATTTTTTATATGAAGGAGATGAGAAAATATTTAATATTATTATTTATAGTCAATTTTTTAACTTCAAATTCATTCTTAGCATGGAATGATCCTAAAAGTTCTGGAAAAAAGTCTAATAAAGGAAGCTCTGTTGTTCTAAGAGCAGCTAACTGTACGCCTGCCACTGGAAAAAAGTTTTTAGAGTTTAACAATGTTTCTGCATTAATTGAAACTGGGGGCTCTATGTGGCAAGATCGTTCTAGAAATGATGCTGCTTATGAAGTTCCAAAAGGTTCAGGTGAAACTGTAATTTATGCAGGTGCTCTTTGGATGGGTGGAACAGATCCTAATAATCAGTTGAGAATTGCTGCATTAACTTTTAGAAGTGGTAACGATTTCTGGGCAGGGCCATTATCTGTTGACGGTGGCGGGTCTTTTGATGTTAATCAGGGAACACTAGATTGGGGATTTGCAGACATTTCACCTGAAGTGTGTATGGAATATGATAACTTTTATATTACTGAAAGACAAGAAGTAGAACTATTTAATGCTTGGTACGAATGTTCAAATGACCCTGATTGTGATGCAAGTTTAGAGTATCCTGATTATCAAATTCCTTCAAGTATTTTACAATGGCCTGGTAATTTTAATATTGATTTAGATTATACCCAGACTTACGATTTTAATCTAGCTCCATTTTATGATAGGAATAGTGACGGGGTTTATAATCCAGCTGATGGCGATTATCCTTGGTATGATTTAACCAATCAGATAGATTGTAGAACAAGTAGAAGAGTAACACTATATGGAGATTTCAACATGTGGTGGGTGTTTAATGACAAAGGAAATATTCATACTGAAACCAGTGGTGATCCAATTGGTATGGAAATCAAAGCTCAAGCTTTTGCATTTGCAACTAATGATGAAGTCAACTCAATGACCTTTTATAATTATGAATTAATTAATAGAAGTTACTATACTTTAAATAATACTTATTTTGCTGTTTGGGTTGATTCTGACATTGGATGTTCTGAAGACGACTATGTGGGTTGTGATGTTCAACGAGGATTAAGTTATCAATATAATGCTGATGCTAATGATGATGGTTGTCAATATGCAATCCAAGGATATCCGCCAGCAATTGGTGTTGATTTTTTCGAAGGTCCATATCAAGATAATGATGGTATAGATAATCCAGGACCATCAGATACTGTTTCGGTTGATGCAGCCTCTGCATATAATTTAAATGGTATTCCATACAAGGGTTTAGGTATTGGATATGGAGATGGTGTGATAGATAACGAGAGATTTGGTATGAAAAGATTTGTTTATTTTGACAGAACTCTTAACTCAACAATTTATGGTGATCCGCAAACTGGGGTGGATTTTTATAACTACATGCTTGGATTTTGGAGAGACAATACTCCTTTTGTTTATGGTGGTACTGGAAATGCATCTGATGCAAATGCTACTTCAATTCTAACCAATTATTGTTTTCCTGGAGACAGTGATCCGTTAAATTGGGGAACTGTTTCTGCTGGAGGTGGATCTACAGTTCCGTTTGATTATTGGTCTGAGCAATATCCTGTTGGTACAGGGAGTTCCCCTAACCCTCAGGGTGATAGAAGATTCGTACAGGCAGCCGGACCCTTTGTACTTGAACC
>NTKH01000046.1 GCA_002457645.1 Bacteroidetes bacterium MED-G20 | reverse complement strand
AGACTATTCATTAAAAAAGATTTCTAAAATAAATGACCAAGAATACTTAATTAAATTAAAAAATGTGACCGGCTATAAATCTCCTATCCCAATTCAGATGATTAATGATTCTAACGAAATAATCTCAGAAAAATGGATCAATGGATTTCAAAAAGACACAACTTTTGTATACAAAACAAGTGCTAAACCTTCAAGAATTGCTATTGATTATGATGTGATAACGACAGATTATAATTACAAGAATCATATGGCAAAAGCAAATGGAATTTTTAAATTTTACAAACCTATAAAATTCAAATTTCTTCCAATAAGTATAAACAATAATAAAGAAAATCTAATTTATTATTCTCCTGTTATAGCAGGAAATGCTTACGACAAAACAATGGTTGGACTAGCACTTTATAATTCTAGCATAAATGATAAAAAAGTAGAATGGTTGGTCAATCCTCTTTATGGTTTTGGCTCAAAAAAATTGGTTGGATCTGGAAAAATTCAAACCAATTTCAATAACAATGGACTTTTCCCAAGAATTGAATTGGGCTATAAAATTAGAAGTTTTCATAATGAACACGATAATCTATATAAAGAACAAAGGTGGACCAAGCAAGAGCTATTTACAGATTTAAGAATAAAATCTAAAAACTTAAGAAGCTCACCATTTCAAAATGTTATAATTAGAACTATAAGAGTAGATGACTTTGAGCCAGATGGAATATTTATTTTTCCACCAAAACCAAGACGAAAAACAGCCTATTATGGTGAAATAGAATACAATTTGAAAAGTAGACAAATTCTAAAACCAAAAGAACTAAAATTAAACTATGTATATGGTATTAATGAATATACCAACCTAATAAATTGTCTACAATTAACATCGAAAATCGAAAAATCCTTTAATAAAAGTTCGGATAAAATTAAATGGAGATTTTTTGCTGGCTATCATTTTAACCAAGACATTTCCAAACAATATTCATTTTATCTTAGTGGAAAGAATGGACGAACAGATTATTTATACGACAACATCTATTTAGGGAGAAATTCTTCAAATCAAGAATATTTATTTTCACGACAAAATGATAATTCCTATGGTGGTTTTAAGGTAATGGATACCACTTTAAGAAGTAACAACTGGATGATTTCCAATAATTTTAAAATTGATATTCCAAAACTTCCTATTGGTGTATTTGCTGATTTTGGAATGTTTCAGTCATATTTATCAGGAAATAATATTAAATGGGGATACAATGCTGGAATATACACCAGCATCGTTGTAAATGAAGAGATAATAGGGGTTTATCTTCCTATATTGTATTCAGATAATATTGGAGGAACATTAAATGAGTTAAAGGTTTTACAAAGAATCAGCTTTATATTTGACCTTGAAAACATTAATCCATTTACGATTAAAAAAACAATTAAGCCATAAAAAATAATTCTAAAATATATTTTGCCTCAGATTTTCATCTTGGTAGCTTCTCAACAGAAAAAGAGAAAGAAAGGGAAAATAGAATTATTTCTTGGCTTACGTTTATTGAAAAAGATGCATCAGAGATTTTTTTGGTTGGAGATATATTTGACTTTTGGTTTGAACATAAATACACCGTTCCAAAAGGTAATATTCGATTTCTAGGTAAAATTTCTCAGCTCGTAGATAAAGGAATAAAGATTCATTTTTTTACTGGAAATCATGATTTATGGATGTTTGATTATTTAGAAAAAGAAATTGGTGTTCATATAATAAGAGACCCTATTACCATACAATTAAATGATAAAACGTTAATGATTGGTCATGGAGACGGACTAGGACCCGGTGACTTAAAATATAAATTCATAAAGAAATTTTTTACGAATAAATTTTGTCAATGGGTATTTTCTAAGATTCACCCTAATATTAGTTTTTTTATTGCTCGATATTGGTCCAGAAAAAGTAAAGAAAATGAAAAACATGGAAGCCCTCCTTTCTTAGGAGAAGACAAAGAGTGGTTAATTCAATATTGTAAGAAACAATTAATTTTAAATGACAAAATAAATTATTTTATCTTCGGACATAGACACCTTCCCATTGAACACAAAATAAATGATGAATGTTATTACATCAATCTTGGAGATTGGTTAGAACATTTCACCTATGCTATCCTTGAAAATAATAAACTAGAATTGATAAAATTTAATTAGATACTATTGATCAGAATAGCTAAATCTATCAATTTATTTGAATAACCAGCTTCGTTATCGTACCAGCTAATAATTTTATAAAAAGATTCATTCAACTGAATACCTGCTTTAGAATCAACAATAGAGGTCCTAGAGTCACCCATGTAGTCTTGTGAAACAACTAGTTCTTCTGTATATCCTAAAATTCCATTAAGCTCATTTTCAGAGGCACTTTTTAATGTATTCATTACTTGTTCATAAGAAGTCTTAGTAGCTAATTTTACTGTCAAATCAACTACAGATACATTAGCTGTAGGTACCCTAAATGCCATACCAGTAATTTTACCTACTAAACTAGGAATTACTTTAGTCACAGCTTTAGCTGCTCCTGTAGAAGCTGGTATAATATTTACCAAAGAACTTCTTCCTCCCCTATAATCTTTTTTAGATGGACCATCTACAACAAATTGAGTAGCAGTTGCAGCATGAACTGTAGTCATTAATGCTTCATCTATACCATAAACATCATTTAATACTTTTGCAAGTGGAGCTAAACAATTAGTTGTGCAAGATGCGTTAGAAACAATTAAATCAGAAGATTTAATATCGTTATGATTAACACCCATTACAAACATTGGAGCATCTTTAGATGGAGCAGAAATAGCAACTTTTTTTGCTCCACCATCAATATGAAGTTGAGCTAGTTCAAGTGTGGTGAAAATACCAGTACATTCTGCAGCAACATCTACATTCACCTCATCCCATTTAAGTTGTTTGGGGTCTTTTTCAGCAGTAATTCGAATGTGATTACCATTTACATATAACTGATCATTTTCTACAGAAATTTCAGCATTACAATTGCCATGTACTGAATCATATTTTAACAAATAGGCTAAGTGCTCGACATTTAATAAGTCATTGATTGCTACTATCTCCACATTATCTCTATCCAAACATGATCTGAAAACCATTCTGCCAATTCTTCCAAAGCCATTTATACCTATTTTTAGTTTACTCATTTTTAAATTTTTTGTAAATGTAAAAAGACCTTGTAAATACAAGGTCTTTTCTGGAGAAAATATTAATTAATTTTTAATACTTAACAAATTTGACAACATCTTTTTGATTGCCAGATTCAATAACAACCAAATAAGTTCCCATTGAAAGTTTTGAGGAATTAAAAGGAATATCAATATGGCCTTTATTCATCATCACATTATTGTATAGATTTTTTATAAGACTTCCGTTGAGATTATAGACAGAAATATTTACTAAATCTGATTTATTAAGGTCAAAAGAAATATTTGAATTGTCAAACACAGGGTTAGGATAAATTTTTGAAGAAGATATGTTTTCTAAAGAAATAGTTTCATCTATTGGACTTTGGACTGATAATAAATTATCAGCTCTCCATATACCTCTTCCGTGAGTACAAGCATAAATTGCTCCTGGATTTTCTACTCTTCTAAAACCGCCATCTAGACCTTCCTCCCAATCTCTCCATTGTTGAGAAATGTCATAAACTGGTATAGGACCAATTTCGGCATTGTTAGGAATCCAATTAGTACCAGATCCATTAATGTTATCAGTAGAATAAACTCCAAAAGCAGTTCCGATTACAATTATATCCGTAGATGGATCTCTTTCAACAATACAACCAAAAACCGGCATATCGGGTAAATCACCGTCAATTGAAGAAAATGTTGGGTTATCTGAAGTTGCATTGGTCGAATAATAAACATGACTTGAAGAAGTACCACCAGTAACAATACAGACGTTATCAGGATTAGCTGGGTCAACAGAGATATCAGTTATTGTTCCTGAAACATTCTTAACAACCTCATAATGAACTGTATATTCTATTTCTGAGCCATCTAAATAAGTGTATAAATGACCATCTTTGGCAAAGTTTATTTGGTTGACAAATGACCCAGTAACAATGCTACCATTAGAAACTTCAATTAAACTATCCGATGATGACGGCCTGTATGCTAAGTCTGCAGCTTGAATAGAATAAGCATTTCCAAGACCAGAGACTCTGGTAAGAGAACCATTATATGTTCCGCACCATGCATAGTTCATATCATGAGAAATTTCAAAACTTCTGATGCTACTGGAATAATTAAATAGTCTCCACCATTCTGGATTTGTGGTAAATCTCATTATATCTCTAGTGATGTAAACTGAAGCATCATTTTGAGTAATAAAATATGATTGTACATAATCTGGTAAGGTTAATGTGTCTGCACCAGTTACAGTAATAAATGTATCAGTACCTACAATATTCATAGTATCATAAACATTTAAATTTTGAGTAAGTACATGTTTTATTGGAATTCCAAATGAACTACTATAATATGTAACTGTGTCTCCAGCCAACATATCTTGACTAGGAATATAAACAACTGAATCTTGGGTGTTCAAATCTTCTGCATTTTCCATTAAAGCAATTGCGTTATAAAATGGGCCACAATCTTGACCAACAATTCCAGTACAAGGAGCAGGTACTGATTGACTAGTTGTTCCTCTATCGCTTGACCTTGAAATAGAACCATTGTAAACAGTTGATATGATTGCATCACTACTTAAATAGGAAATTTCACATTCAAATCCATCTCCTCCACCAACTTCTGCAAATTCTTTAGACCATGGTTTTGAGTTATCCTTATACTGAGTACCATTGTCTTGTGCACCTCCAATGAGTGATCCGTCACCTCCAAATCCCATAGAATAAAATTGTGTAACCCCGTAACCTTTATTAATTACAGATGTAAACTGATTAGGACCAGAACTTCCAAATCTAGCTTGAACTCCTCCGTCGTTTCCTACAATAAGTGTGTTATCGTTAGCCCAGAAAAGTCGGTGATTATCAGCATGAATGTAAAATGGTAGAGATGGATTAGCCCACCAACTTGAAATAGGATACCATTGCCCGTTAGTTGGAAGAGAGTTTGGAGTATGAATCCAAGACCAAAGATCAATTCCACCAATAATACATTCTTCTCCATCAGAAGTTGAAGTAATAACTAAATTGTAATTACCTTGATTAGATCTAGAAGTACTAAGTGGTGTGAAATTTCCAGTTGATTGTGGACCAATTTGTCCCCATGTAGCACCATTATCAACAGATCTATGAACTCCACCTAATCGACCAGCAGAATTGGCAAATAGGGCGTAAAGTGTATATAATCCATCAGAATTTTTATTTTTAGAAATTGCATATTCCCCTCTAATTTTTCCAAATCCTTGTAATTCTCCATTTGAATGTAAATCTGTCCAGGTTGATCCTCCGTCAGTACTTACCCAAGTCCTAATTCCTCCTTGATCAAGCCCTAATATAATGACTTGTCCATCTTCCGAAACTTTAACGTCTCCAATTGTAGCATTGGAAGAAATCCCTGATACTGAGGAGCCTGAAGGTATAGCAGTCATGTTATCTATCTTATTCAAACCTATACCAGAACCTACAAAATATACATCGCCATTAGGAGATGGATCAGCAACAACTTTTAAAACATCTTTATTGTTTGTTCCTCCAACTTGGCTGAAAGTCGGAGCGTTACTGTCAATATTTTTACTAACCCAAAGGCCATCACCTGCTATGATAGATCCTTCAAAACGGGAACAACCAGTTGAAATATATAAATGACCAGCACTTGAAAAGGCTAGTGAAGATATTCCCAGAGAACCTGAACCGCTAGCACTATTTACCATTTCATCATCAAATTCTTGAACTCTATTCCAATTGTTACCACCATTAACAGATTTAAATAATCCCCCTGAAACTGATCCGGCAAATAATATATTGTTGTTGTTTGGATCCATAGCAATTGCTCTAGTTCTTCCACCAACATTATCCGGTCCTTCTTCCACAAAACCTAAGCTGGTTGATCGCAATCGCATCTTTTGCAAAACAGCATCTTTGGCTAAAGCTAGTTTATTAGTTTCAACTTTTCCCGTGATTACATCTTTGTATAGATTATTATTGTACTCTATTGCATCGTTAGCACTTGCAATGTCCTGAGAACTCTTGACATTTTTATATAAATAAGTTCTGTTTGTTTCTTTTTCAGAAATATTTAAAAAAGAAATTAGTACAGCTAATAAAAATAATGGAAGTAATAATATTTTTTTCATTTTAATGATTTTTAATACTAATCTAAATTACAAATAATTGAATAATTTAATAAAATGTTAACTTTTATTTATCAAAATTAACTTGAACAAAACTAAAATAAATGTTTTTCAGCATGGTAACTAGATCTAACAAGAGGACCACTTTCAACGTATTTAAAACCTAATTTTAAACCATACTTTTTGTATTGATCAAATTTTTCAGGTGAAATAAATTCGTCTACTGGAGCATGTTTAGGAGTTGGCTGTAAATATTGTCCAATAGTAACAATATCAACATTAACAGATCGTAAATCCTCTAAAGTTTCTAAAACTTCTTCATGAGTTTCTCCAAGACCAAGCATTAAACCAGATTTTGTTTTCATCTCACCTTGTTTTAATCTCAATAATAATTCAAGACTACGATTATATTTTGCTTGAACTCTAATAGTTTTAGTAAGTCTTCTAACTGTTTCAATATTGTGAGAAACTATTTCAGGTGCAACATTAATTATATTTTGTAAATTCTTCCAATTTCCCGCAAAATCAGGAATAAGGGTTTCCAAGGTAGTAGAAGGCGATTGTCGTCTAATAGCCTTTACCGTACTTACCCAAATTTCTGAACCTCCATCTGAAAGATCATCACGATCAACTGAAGTAATAACTGCATGCTTTACTTTCATTAGTTTTACTGAATTTGCAACCCTCCCTGGTTCAAAAACATCTACTTTTTCGGGTTTTCCAGTGGAAACTGCACAAAAGCCACAAGACCTAGTACATACATTCCCTAAAATCATAAAAGTTGCAGTTCCAGCTCCCCAACATTCGCCCATATTTGGACAACTTCCACTTTCACATATAGTGTTAAGTTTATGTTCGCTTACTAAGTTTCTTACCTTTTTATAAGCATCTCCCGTAGGCAATTTTACTTTAAGCCATTTTGGTTTTTTTGTTTTTACAACTGTTTCAATACTCATTAATAAAATTTATTTCCAATTGAACAACTAAGATAAATCGATGGGAAAAATCTATGGTCTTGATTATCAACCATAATTATAACTGGATTCATATATGCATCTGCAGTTAAACCTAATTCTAAAGAATTTATAATTTCTCTTGTAGTGGAAAATTCAAACTCCATTCCTAATTTAAAATAGGCTCCAGGATTAATTTTAGTAGACATTAGTCCAGCGGACCAAGAACCTCTCCCATATATATTAAAAAAACCATGTTGTTCAGGGTCATATCTTTCCAATGAAACTCCTGCAATTCTTCCTGAGAAATCATATTTAAAAACTTCTAAAAATACTGGCTTTACTAATCCTATAGAAGTTCCATAAGAATAATTGATTGCAATCTGAACTCCATTTTGCCTAAGTTTTTCAAAAACAATTTTTCTAGATCCAACTCCTATTCTTAATGAGTAAAGAGAGTTTAATTTACCATAAACAAACTTTTTAGCATTTTCATCAAAAGAACCAAAAATTTTATATTCTTTATTGTGATTAATATTTATTAAATCAATATTGAGTAAAGATTTTTTTTTGTAAGTCTTAAATTTAGCATTTGTGTAGTTGATTCCTAGTCCATTAGTATGGAGAACGCCACCTAGCCAAGCCTCTTTAGAAATTCTTACTAACATTTTATCTTCTTGAGGAATTTGACAATATATTTTGTCAAATAAAAAGATTTGAAATATTAATAATATGAAGTATTTATAATGAATATTCATCCTCGCAAAAATAACTATTTTGTAGGATAAAATGAACTGTTTAAGGGAAAGTTTAAAATAAATTAAGCACTTTTGTTAAAAGTCTTCTTTAGAAGTTTTAATTTCCTGATGAGTAATCAGTTCTTTATGAAGATTTTCTTCGAGATTGATACTGTAAGCTGGACATCTTTTCTGAACAGGCTTAAATAAAAAACATGAATTTAATAATGCAATAGCTGCAAATGTAAATAGGTAATAAAAAAATTTTTTCATTTTAATATGATTACTTTAAACAAAATTATTAAAAATCGAACACCAACAATAATTTCTATAAACTTTTATTTGTATTTGTAATGATTGACAAAAAGTTTTTTATAAATAATGTTCAAAATGACTGGAGATATTTATTAGAAAAAGAAATTAAAAAAAATTATTTTAATTCTATCATAAGTACTATTAAATCTTGTCAAAAAAAACAATTATTAAACCCTGACCCAAAAAAGATTTTTAGAGCTTTTAAAGAAACAAATTTAACCAATTTAAAGCTAGTTATATTAGGACAAGATCCTTACCATGGAGAAAATCAAGCAAATGGATTAGCATTTGGAGTTGATAATAAAACAAAAACTCCTCCTTCTTTAATAAATATATTTAAAGAAATTTATGAAAGTACTCATCATGAACCAAATGCAAATAAAGATTTACTGCATTGGGCTCATCAGGGCGTTCTTCTTTTAAATACCAGTTTAAGTGTAGAGCTATTCAAACCTAACTCTCATGCTGAAATTGGATGGAGTATTCTAACCAATGCAGTCATAAAAGAAATTTCAACAGTTAAAAAAAATATTGTTTTCTTTTTGTGGGGAAAAAATGCTCAAAAAAAAGAATTATTAATAGATTCATCAAAACATTTAGTACTTAAAACCTCTCATCCATCTCCTCTATCAGTCTACCGTGGATTCAGGGGATGCAACCACTTTTTAGAGGCAAATTCTTTTTTTAAAAAAAATAATTTAACCGAAATAGATTGGTAAATATCAAGAGAAATATACTATTTATAATTATGGTTACTCTATCTACTGTCAGCTTAGGGCAAAAAATAAAATTTATAAAAATTTACAATGAAAATGGTTTGTTAGAAAAAAAAAAATCAAACGATAACAATACTAATAACCAAATTAATAAAGTCTATTTATCAAATATTGAAAACGGTTATCTATCTACAACTGTTGATTCATCTCATATATATGATCAAACACTTTTCATTTATATAAACAGCGGGGAACGTTATGAGAATAGTAAAATTCAAATTAAGATTCCAGACGATATAGACTTGAAATTAGCTCATAGCTTTGAAAAAAAAAGCATTTATTTTAATCCATCTGATTTTCAGAAAAAAATAAATAATTGGTTAAATATAATGAACAACAATGGTTTTCCTTTTGCTGAGTTTGAGCTTAAAGAATCAAATGTCAGTAATTCAAAAATTGAACTAGATTGTAGGCTCAGTACAGGTCCTTATGTTACTATTGATACATTAATAAATCCCGAGATCAATAAAAAAGAATGGAACTTATTATCGAATATTACAGATATTAAGAAAGGAAGTGCTTTTAATTTGAATAAAGTATATGAACTAAGTGAAAAACTAGAAAATACTGGATATATCAAAGAAATAAAATCTGCTGCCTATGAATTTGTAGATGATTTGGCTTCAATTTATACCTATGCTCAACCTATTTCAAAAAACAGCCTAAATGGACTGGTCGGAATTCAGCCCTTGGAAGATGGAAAAGTTCAGTTCACTGGAAATGTATCATTAAATTTTCTTAATAGTTTAAATTATGGAGAACAGCTAAAAATAAATTGGAGGAGAATGTTTAATGCATCTCAAAATTTAATTACTGAGTTTAATTTCCCTTATTTGTTTAATTCAGATTTTCAAATAAGTGGAGGAATCGATATGATTAAAAAAGATAGTTCTTTTTTTAATCTTAATTCAAAATTTTTATTGGAGTATTTAATAAAAAATAGTCTATCATTGGGTGCTCTAATTTCTAATAATAGTTCTACCAATCTTAATGAAAAAAAATACAGTTCAACATCTGTAAACAGTTTTGGATTCACATTTAACTCGAATCATCAAGATAATAGAATCAACCCGACAAGAGGTTATTCGATTTCAAGTGATTTTTCATATGGATGGAAACAAACATATAATCTTGATTCCTCACAAACTAACATTTTAAGAACTCCAAACTTTTGTGGAAACTTAAATTTTAATAATTATTTTAAAATACTCAATAGATCAACTTTTAAAATTGGTATTTTGGCATCATCTATTCAGAACGAAATACTATATGAAAATGAGTTTTCAAGAATTGGAGGCTACAAGACAATAAGAGGCTTTGATGAAGAGTCTATCTGGGTGAGTTCATTTCTAATTACTAATTTAGAATTGAGGTTCCTCATTGATGAAACATCCAATTTATTTATCTTTTCAGACTTTGCATGGACAGAATCAAAAACACAAGAATTATCGATTAATGATTTTTACAATAGTTTTGGCTTTGGAACTAATATCTCAATGCCCAATGGAATTCTTACTTTAATCTATGGTTTGGGCAGAAAAATTGACAACCCTTTCTTGATTAGAACTGGAAAAATTCATTTGGGTTTTACTAGTTATTTTTAATTCTCTTAAATAGAAAAAATTATGGTTTCACTATCTTTGTTTTTAATATCATAAAAACTACATTTGCCGAAAATTAAAATTTATGAAAGATACAGTCAGCTATAAAGTAAAAGATATAAGCCTTTCAGATTGGGGCAGAAAAGAAATTAAACTTGCAGAAGCAGAAATGCCTGGTTTAATGAGTTTAAGAGAAGAATTTCATGGCCAAAACCCATTGAAGGGAGCCAGAATTGCTGGTTGTTTGCATATGACTATTCAAACTGCTGTACTTATTGAAACCCTAAAAGATCTAGGTGCTGAAGTTAGTTGGTCTTCATGTAATATTTTTTCTACTCAAGATCACGCTGCAGCAGCTATCGCTAGCGAAGGTATTCCAGTATATGCATGGAAAGGAATGAACGATCAAGAATTTGACTGGTGTATTGAACAAACACTATTTGCTTTTGAAGAAGGTAAACCATTGAATATGATACTAGATGATGGTGGAGATCTAACCAATATGGTATTAGATAATTATCCTGAATTAGTCAAAGATATAAAAGGTCTTTCTGAGGAAACAACAACAGGTGTTCATCGACTTTATGAAAGAATGAAAAATGGAACACTTCCAATGCCTGCCATCAACATAAATGATTCTGTCACAAAATCTAAATTCGATAACAAATATGGTTGTAAAGAATCTTTAGTTGATGCTATAAGAAGATCTACTGACGTTATGATTGCTGGAAAAGTAGCTGTTGTAGCTGGATATGGTGATGTTGGAAAAGGTTCAGCAGCATCACTTCAAGGAGCAGGAGCCAGGGTAATTATTACAGAAATTGACCCAATATGTGCTCTACAAGCTGCAATGGATGGATTTGAAGTCAAAAAAATGGAAAATGCAGTTAGTGAAGCAGATATTGTAGTTACTGCTACAGGGAATAAAGATATTATTAAAGGTCAACATTTTGAGTTGATGAAAGACAAAACTATTGTTTGTAATATTGGTCACTTTGACAATGAAATTGATGTTGCTTGGTTAGATTCAAATCATGGAAATACTAAAACTACAATTAAGCCTCAAGTTGATATGTACACAGTAAATGATAAAGATATTATACTTCTTGCTGAAGGAAGATTGGTTAATCTTGGTTGTGCTACTGGACACCCATCATTTGTAATGAGTAATTCATTTACCAACCAAACATTGGCCCAACTTGAATTATGGAAAAATAGTGACAACTATAAAAATGAAGTTTATATGCTACCCAAACATCTTGATGAAAAAGTTGCTTTATTACACCTTGCTAAAATTGGAGTGGAACTAGAATCACTTAGCAATGATCAGGCTGATTACATTGGAGTCAAAGTAGAAGGTCCATATAAACCAGAGTATTACAGATATTAATTTCTCTGAAAATTAAGCTTCTTAATGAACTTTATTAATAGACTTAAATTTTACCTA
>NTKH01000045.1 GCA_002457645.1 Bacteroidetes bacterium MED-G20 | reverse complement strand
TCCTATCCTTATGATTATGGAAATATAGCATCTATTACAAGTGCTTCGGACGGAACTACCAATTTCTATTTCTTCTTTTATAATTGGGATATATCTACAATTAGCTGTTACAGCGAAATGCAAGAAGCTGAAATTTATGTAGACAATTGTACAAACATTAATGACAAATTAACAACTGATTTTAAAATTTCTCCTAACCCAAATAATGGAGAATTTGAAGTCAATTTATCTTATATTGGAGAAAATACTACTATTGAAATATTAGATCTTAGTGGTAAATTAATCTATCAGAGCAAAATTGATTATAAAAATAAGTCAATCAATATTAACTCCATCAGTAGAGGAGTTTATCTCATATCCTTAATTGAAAATGGAAATAGAAAAACTAAAAAATTAATTATAAAGTAATTTCTATTGGAGAAAAGGGTTGCCTCTTTTCTCCGCTCCTATTGTCGTGTTGTTACCATGCCCAGTATAGACTAAAGTGTCATCTGGAAGTTTAAGTAACTTGTCTTTTATTGAAGAAATCAGTTGAGCATGGTTACCACCAGGCAAGTCCGTTCTCCCAATGCTATTTTCAAATAAACAATCTCCATTAATCACGAAGTTGTTTTCTTTATTGTAAAATGCAACATGACCAGGAGAATGACCTGGTACAAATAAAATCTGGAATATCATATCATCCACTTCAAAAGGTTTTTGTATTTCGAAAAAAGATGGGGTTTGGATGGAACTTTTATAAATAGGAATACCATATAATTCACAAACTTTTTCAAAAGAATTATAGGTTATTTTATCCTCTCTGTGAATCCAAAGTTTTACGTCGTATTTTTCTACAATATGTGCAGTTCCAAACATATGATCTAAATGACTGTGAGTATGTAAAACACATTGAATTTCTAATTTATTTTTTAAAATATAATCATCTAGTTCTTTTTGCTCTCCCTTATAATAACATCCAGGGTCTATAATTACGGCTTTGCATGATTTATTAGAGATTATAAAAGTGTTTTCAGAAAAAGGGTTGAAAGTGAATTTTTTGACTTTTATCATTTTTAAACTTTGGAAATTCAAATTTAAAGTATGGCATGAAATTAGCTATCTTTGAAATGAAAAAAATTGAGAAAGTTTTTAGTCATATCATATTTAATAAGTTGTTATCCCATTTTTTCTCAGTACTATACAGGGTCCAATATCCCTTTTGGGCAAAATAGAGTTCAGTATAATTCTTTTTACTGGCAATCTTATGATTTTCAAAGATCAAAAGTTTATTTCACAAAGGGAGGAGAAGATCATGCTCAATTTGCCTCCAAAGTTGCTTATGAATTTCAATTAGAATTAGAAAAGTTTCTAGACTTTACTGTAGAAGAAAAAATTCATTTAATAGTATTCAATTCTCAAAGTAAATTTAGACAAAGTAATATTGGACTAAATAATGATATCACTTCTAATATAGGTGGAACTTCTAACATTGATGGAGAAAAAATATTTTTATACTTTAATGGCAATCATAGTGACTTTATAAATCAAATAAAAAGAGGAATTTCTGAAATTTTAGTGAATAAAATATTATATGGAACCGATTGGAAACAAACAGTAAAAAACACCACATTTATTAACCTTCCACTTTGGTTTAAAGATGGACTAATTGATTACTTATCTATTGATTGGAATACTAGACTTGATTCCCAATTAAAGGACTTGATTCTTAGTAAAAAAATTAAACATTTTCAGTCATTATCAACTGATGAATCTGTCTTATATGGTCATGGGCTATGGAGATACGTTGATGAAATTTTTGGAAGAAATATGATTCCAAACCTCATGTATATGATGAAAGTAAGTAAAAGTGTAGAAAGTGGTTTTATTTATGTTTTAGGAATAACATCTGAAATGATTCAAAAAGACTTTACTGACCATTATAAAATACAATATTTAAATGACCAAAAGAATACTATGTCCCCAAATGAAAATAAGATAGCTATAAAATTTAAAAAAGATAGAATCTTAAGAAATTTAAAAGTGAGCCCTGATGGATCTAAAATAGCTTTTGTAGAACATTATTTGGGTCAATATAAAGTGAAAATATTTGATATAAAAGAAAAGAAAATAGCAACTGTTATTAAAGGAGATCATAAACTTAATCGGATTCCGGATATATCTCACCCAATCATTGACTGGCATCCAAAAGGAAATTTTCTAGCAATTTTTGAAGAAAAAAAAGGTGGGGTTTGGCTAAATCTTTATGATACAAAATTAAAAAAGAAGAATTATAAAGAGGTCATGGGGTTTGAAAAAATTCTAAGCGCTTCCTACAATAGCAAAGGTAATAGAATGATTTTATCAGCAGTTAAGGATAGTTATACCGATTTATTTGAATATACTGTTCTGGGAAATAGTCACAAACAATTAACAAATGATATTTTCGATGATTTAGAGCCAAAATACTTCCCAAGTTCTGATGAAATAATTTTTAGCTCAAACAGAAACAATAAAACATTGGGAACTAATATCCTAGACAAAGATTTTGATTTATTTAAGCTTAAGACTTCCAATAATAAAATAATTTCTTTAACAAATAGTAATGAGATTGATGAAAGACAACCTCAGCCAATTGAAAATAAAAATTATCATTACTTAAGTGATAAAAATGGAATTTTCAATCATTATCAAACAATTATTGACAGTACTATTAGCCATATTGATACAATGATTCACTATCGTTATACTAGCAGTAGTCAACAACTTTCTAATTTTAAAAGGAACATACTTGAAATAAATTTCAGTCGAAACTTAAAGCAATATGGACTATTGTACAGATTAAATAATGAATATGATTTCTATATAGGGGATAAAAATAATTCTGTGATTTTTGAAAATACTTTTTCAGAAACTTATTTTAAGAATATAGCAAGTAAAAAAACAGAAATAAAAAAAACTAATCAAAATAATATTGAAAAAGACAAAATTGATATTTATAATTATAAGTTTGAAGACGAGAAAAAATTAATTTCCAAAAAATTAATTTCCAAAAAAGAGAATGAAATAAAGTCTGATGTTAAATTTCCTAAACAAAAAATATACAATGTCAACTTCACAATTGGTGAGTTTATCTTACAACTAAATCCAACTTTTAATAACCAAGCTTACCAAAGATATAGCAGTTCAGGCTTTAAAAACGCTGGTTTTGACGGATTTACAATGATCCAAGCTAAAGATGTTTTTGAAGATTATAAAATAAGTGGTGGTCTTAAAGGTCCTGTACAGCTAAATAACATTGGACTCATTGCAATTTATGAAAACTTAAAAAATAGGTTAGATAATAAATTCCAAATATCAAGGCAATCATTTGAAGATTTATATAGTGATAATATCATTATAAAGACTATTGTCAATGACTTTAAACATCAATTTTCGTTTCCTTTTAGTGAAGTAAGTAGCCTTCGATTTACTTCAAATTTAAGAATGGATAAAGTAGTTACTCTAAGCAATTCTCCGACTACTCTTTCCGTTCCAAATGAAAATTTTATGCTTCTTGGGGGTTTACTAGAATATGTTTATGACGCTACCAGACCTATAGCACTAAATATTAATAATGGATTTAAGTTCAAAACGTGGGCCGAAGGTTATAATGAGTTTTTTAAACCTCAAACAGATTTTTTTGTATTTGGTCTTGATTTAAGAAACTATCAAAAAATTCATAGGAATATTGTTTTTGCTTCAAGGTTAGCAGCTAGTACATCAATAGGATCTCAAAAATTACTTTATTATTTAGGCGGAGTAGACGGATATCTATGGGCACAATTTGATCCAACTATTGTACCTGATCCAGATATTAATTTCCAATTTCAAACAATTGCCACCCCAATTAGAGGATTTTATCAGAATGCAAGAAATGGAAATTCGTTTGTTGCTATTAGTAATGAATTAAGAGTTCCTCTTTTTAGTTATTTTTCAAAAAAACCATTAAGCTCTGATTTTTTAGAGAATTTTATGGTCATTGGATTTAGTGATATAGGATCTGCGTGGACAGGTAAAACTCCTTACTCAACAGAAAATTCTTTTAATAGTTCCGTAATAAATGGGCATAACTATACAATTAATTTAAAAAGTCAAAAAGAACCTATTATTTACAGCTACGGTTTTGGTATTAGATCTAGAATTTTTGGTTATTACATTCGTTTAGATTGGGGCTATGGAATAGACGATCAAATTTTAATGCCTTCAATTAAACAATTATCTTTATCATTAGATTTTTAATTTAATCATATGGATATTAATACTTTTATAACCCTTTCATTAATTGGTCTATCTGCTGGAATAGCAAGTGGATATATTGGGATTGGAGGTGGAATCATTATTATCCCTGCTTTAATTTATTTTTTAAATCTAGATCAATACCAAGCTCAAGGTGTTTCTCTAGCATTAATGCTCCCTCCTATAGGCATATTAGCTTTTTACAGTTATTATCAAACAGGTACTTTTAATGTGGTAGAAAATGATGTTACCTACAGAAATCTACTTATTTATTATGCTTTAATTATGGCTGTTTTCTTTATCATTGGTGGTTGGTTAGGAGCCAAACTTAGCTTTAAAACACCTGTTCATTTAGTAAAATTAATCTTTGGTGGATTTATGTTTTATGCTTCTGTTAAACTTATTATGAGTGGAGTTCAGCACTATTTAAAATGATTGATATTATTAAACATACTGCTAAAAAATATATAGCTGAAACTATAGAAATAAGAAGATTTCTTCATAAGAATCCTGAATTATCTTTTAAGGAATACCAAACATCTAATTTCATACAATCAATACTGTCAAAAAATAAAATTCCTTTTACTAATGGGCATGTTGAAACAGGTGTAATTGCAAAAATTGAAGGCAACAATCCTGGAGATAAAGAAATTTTACTTCGGGCCGACATGGATGCTTTACCTATTCATGAAGAAAATCAAGCAGATTACTGTTCCAATAATAAAGGAGTTATGCATGCTTGCGGCCATGATGTTCATAGTGCATCTCTTCTTGGTGCTGGATTAATATTAAATGAACTAAAAAGTGAATTTAATGGAACTATAAAACTAGTATTTCAACCAGGTGAAGAAAAAATTCCAGGCGGCGCCAAATTAATGATTAAAGATGGATTATTAAATAATAATCCCCAAGCGTGTATGGCTCAACATGTTTACCCTGATCTACAAGCCGGAAAAGTCGGATTTAGATCTGGAATTTATATGGCTTCAGCAGATGAAATATACGTTACTGTTAAAGGCTCTGGTGGACATGCAGCACTGCCTCACCTTTTAAATGACCCTGTACTAATGACGTCACAAATTATAAATAATCTTCAACAAATTATTAGTAGGTTTAATAAGCCTGATAATCCTTCTGTTCTTTCTTTTGGATATCTAGAGGCTTTAGGAGAAACTAATATTATTCCAGATAAAGTTATTTTAAAAGGAACTTTCAGAACTTTTGATGAAGATTGGAGATTTAAAGCTCATGATAAAATGAAAGAAATTGCTCATTCAATTTGTAAAAGTTCCGGAGGGTCTTGCGATTTTGATATTAAAATTGGGTATCCATTTCTAGTAAATGATAAAGTCGTAACTGAAAATGCTAAAAATACTGCTATAAAGTTTTTAGGCAAAGAAAATGTTATTGATTTAGATCTTCGAATGACCTCAGAAGACTTTGCTTTTATTAGTCAAGAAAGACCCTCTTGCTTTTACAGACTTGGTACTGGAGATGGAAATACTGTTAAAAGATTGCATACATCTTCCTTTGATGTAAACGAAGAATGCTTTTCAATTTCTTCGGGGTTAATGGCTTCTATTGCAATTGATCAAATTCATAAATAATATAAATATTTATATCGATTAATATCTTTTAATTGATTATATTACATTACAATAGTTTAGCTGAATGAATATCATTAAAACTGATTTAAAAGCATCTCTTCTTGAATATTTTGGATTTGATTCTTTTAAAGGAGAACAAGAAAAAGTAATTTCTAATTTACTCTCTAATAAAAATACTTTTGTTATTATGCCTACAGGTGGCGGTAAGTCACTTTGTTATCAACTGCCTGCTCTTATGTGTGAGGGCACAGCAATTGTTGTTTCGCCTCTTATTGCTCTTATGAAAAACCAAGTTGATGCCATTCGTCAAGTAAGTGATAGTGATGGAATTGCACATTTTTTAAATTCATCTTTAAATAAAGGAGAAATTTCAAAGGTTAAAAATGATGTGTCTAATGGTATAACAAAATTACTTTACGTAGCTCCAGAATCATTAACAAAAAAAGAAAATATTGAATTTTTAACCAATATTACCATTTCTTTTTTTGCAATTGATGAGGCGCATTGTATTTCAGAATGGGGTCATGATTTTAGACCTGAATACAGAAGGTTAAAACCTATAATTAAAGAAATTGATGATGTTCCTATTATTGCATTAACAGCTACTGCCACTGCAAAAGTTCAGAGTGATATTCAGAAAAATCTTGGCATGACTGATGCAACAGTATTTAAAGCTTCCTTTAATAGAAGCAATCTATTCTATGAAGTTAAAGCTAAGAAAAATGTACAAAAAGAAATTATCAGATTTATCAAGCCTAGAATTGGTAAATCAGGGATTATATATTGTCTGAGTAGAAAAAAAGTAGAAGAAATTGCACAGCTTTTACAAGTAAATGGAATATCATCACTTCCTTATCACGCTGGACTAGACCCCAACACAAGAGCCAAACACCAAGATATGTTTCTAATGGAAGAAGCAGATGTAATTGTTGCAACCATTGCATTTGGTATGGGGATAGATAAACCAGATGTAAGATTTGTTATTCATCATGATATTCCTAAATCACTAGAAAGCTATTATCAAGAGACTGGAAGAGCTGGAAGGGATGGCGGTGAAGGACATTGTTTGGCCTTTTATAGTTATAAGGATATTGAAAAACTTGAAAACTTTTTACATGGTAAGCCCATAGCTGAACAAGAAATTGGTCAACAACTTTTACATGAAGTTGCTGCATACTCTGAAACAAGTATAAATAGAAGGAAGTTTTTACTGCATTATTTTGGAGAAGAATTTGACGAGTTTAACGGCCCTGGAGCTAATATGTGTGATAACTCTCAAAATCCTAAAGAAAAAATAGAGGGTAAAAAATACGTACAATTAGCATTAGAATGCGTTAAATCTGTACAGGGAAAGCATAAAGTAAAATATTTTACTCATCTTTTGACAGGTAAAAAAACTGGAGAAATTACTACATATAAAGGGATTGATTCCCCATTTTTTAAAAAAGGGGCAGAAGAAGACGAACATTTTTGGCATGCTGTTTTTAGACAAATTGTTGTGCAAGGCTTAATCAAAAAAGAAGTTGAATCGTATGGAACCCTTTCAGTAACAGAAAAAGGAGATGATTATATTACTTCACCACATAGTTTTATGCTGATAAAAGAACATGACTTTAGCGATACGGACGATGTGGATATAATTCTAAATCAGAAAGGTGGAGGTGGTGCCTTAGATGAAAAATTATTTAAAATGTTAAAAGACTTAAGGAAAAGTATTGCTGTAAAGAAAAATATTCCACCTTTCGTTATTTTTCAAGATCCATCAATTGAAGAGATGACCATGCAGTATCCGATAAATATTGAAGAGCTTCAAAATATAACTGGCGTTGGGACTGGTAAAGCCCAAAGATATGGTTTGCCTTTTTTAGATTTAATAAAAAAATATGTAGAAGAAAATAATATTGAAAGAATTCAAGATTTTGTGGTGAAAAGTATTGTCAACAAAAGCGGAAAAAAAGTAAATATTATTACCAATATTGATAGAAAATTGCCACTTGAAGATATTGCCAAAAGTCAAAATAAAAAAATAGATGAATTAATTAGTGAAATTGAAAATATTGTGGCTTCAGGAACAAAAATTAATATTGATTATCATCTAAATAACATTATAGATGAGGAATCACAAAAAGAAATTTACGAATACTTTATGGAAGATGCAGAAACAGATAATATTAAAGATGCATTTGATGAATTTGAAGGGGATTATAGCGAAGAAGAACTTAGATTAATGAAAATAAAATTCATGAGTGAAATGGCTAATTAAATATTTTTATTCCATACCTTTTTTCAAACCCTTTAATTCCAGAAATCCCCCCAGAATGTAAGGCAATTATTGTTTTATTTTTAAACATACTCTTGGTTCTTAATTGATCAATAAGACTGTAAAACAATTTTCCAGAATAAATAGGATCTGTTTTAATTCCAGTAACTTGATAAAATTCCTTCATAAACTCAATGAGTTTGACATTGTTTTTTGCATATCCCCCAAAATGATAGTCATGAGAAAGAATAAACTGTTTATTTAATTTCTTTTTCATTTGAATATTAAAAAAATTTGAAATATTTATATTGATGTTTTCAGCTCCTTTAAGGACTACTGTTCCAAAACATTTTTGACCTTTATTCAAAGAAGATACTATTCCAGAAAAAGTGGTCCCAGTACCAACTTCACAAAATATATAATCAAAAGGAATTTTAATTTCGTCTGTTATTTTTTGACATCCATATATTCCATAATAGTTTGCTCCTCCCTCTGGAATAAAAAAATAATCATTGTGGTTTTTTATCATAAAATTTCTTATCCAACTATTGTCTTTATAGTGATCTCTAGTTAAATAATGTATAGAGGCATTGTAGGAGATGCATTTACTTAAAATATCATTTAATGGATGTGTTTTTTCTCCTCTTACCATCAGTTGGCAAGGAATTGAATATTCTCTACATAAATATGATAGAGCAAGAATATGGGTAGAATAGGCTCCTCCCACAGAAATGATGCCTTTTTTATTCAATGTCTTAAAATGAAGTAAATTGTATTTTAATTTTCTCCACTTATTTCCTGAAATAATGTGATGAATTAAATCATCTCTCTTGATATAAACTTTATTATCAATTCCATAAAATGAAAGATCAAGCTCTTGGAGAGGAGAGGTATTTAAGCGCATGAAAGCTAAGGGGTTGCAATATGAATAACTTCTAAAACTGTTCTGAAGGCAACACTTTTATTAGCATATTTTATTTGATATTCTTTTTGAAGATTTGAGGCAAATTTGTTTTGGTATAAATTATAATCGTCCCAGGAATTTAACAAGTATTGAATACTGTAAGAAATACCTCCTTCTTCTTCTGCATGTATTCTTGCAATTTTATTTTCTATAAATAATCCGGTTGCTAAGACATTAGGAATATGTATTTCTTTCATCCATTTTAGCCAACTTTCATGAATGTCAAAATCTATACTAACTGTGACATTATAAAGTATCATTAAGAATTTTTTTGAATTTCAGCATTTGTGCTACCAGCTATTTTTCTAAATCTTTTTCTAGAATCTGTAATATATAAGCTTCCTGGATGATTAAAAAGAAGGGTTTTAAAATATTTTTTTGCCAAGTCTAAATTCTTTAAGTTTTCTTGATAAATGCAACCCATTAAATATATAGAGTTATCTAATAAAATAGAATTTGGATAATCAACCTCTAATTTTTCGAGATGTTTTATAGCTTCATTATAAAGATGTTGTTTTAATTTAATTTTTGCTTTTCTAAAAATAATTTCATCATTTAAAGAATGATTTTTAAAATTATTTAAAACTGAATCATATAATATTAGTGCTTCTTTATATTGCTGTTGGGCAGAGAGCATGTCAGCATATGAAAATAATTTCATTGCAGTCTCAGATGTATCCATATTATAATTATCAGTAATTAAAACAGAAAGCTCTAAAGCATCGTTTGCAATTAATTTAGATGTGGAAGCTTTTAGGACATCTA
Organism: Bacteroidetes bacterium MED-G20; assembly: GCA_002457645.1. Classification (GTDB taxonomy): domain Bacteria; phylum Bacteroidota; class Bacteroidia; order Flavobacteriales_D; family Parvicellaceae; genus MED-G20. Next base: position 2,988 of record NTKH01000045.1, on the reverse strand, counting down.
GTTGAGCTTGACACCAATCATATTCACCAGAAAAGTAATAAACTTGAGCATTTTTAAATTTTGCAAGATGTCCTAATGGATCATTTTTAAATTCTTTTTCAATTTGCATATACATAAGTGAGGCTTCCCAAATATTATTTTCTAAAACAATAATATCAGCTAATTTAAGCTTAGCTTCAGCTTTCTGCTTAGGCTTTAAGTTCGTCAAATTCATAGCCTTTTTAAGATGGTATTTTGCTGAATCAATATCCTTTAAAAAAAATGCTTCAATTTCAGAAAGATCAACTAATAGTTGATACTTTCTTAGAGTGTTATTGTATACATTTCTATTATTATTTAATTGGCTTAGTGCAAGCGTATAATTGACTTTTAATTCTTCTAACTCTTCCTTAATAATTTTAGAACCATTAAGTAATTTTGTTTTAAAAGTTAATAGTCTTTTATTTTTTGCTTCAAACTTAATTTCTATCAATGAACTATTATTAATGACATAATCATAGCATTTTATTGCAATATTAAAATCGTTATTATTCAAAGCTGTATTTCCCAATTCAAGGACTTTTTGGCCATTTGAGTTTAGCTTTTTATCTATCGATTTAATTTGTATATATGCGTTTTCATAATCATTATTAAGCATATAATACCAAGATAGCAGCTCCACAAAAACTATTTTATTTGGATTGATTTGAATATTTTTAATGATGGCTTTTCTTAGTATTTCTTTCTCTTTTAATTGAGATTCAAAATCTATACTATTTACTAAGCCATTTTGGACAGAATTAAGAAATCTCTCATTTAATGAAATCATTTCAAAAAAAGTATTAATCATTTCATGAGTCTTCCCTTGCCTATTGTATATCATGGCAATCTTAGCATGAAATGATAATATATTTCTAGGACTAACTTTTTCAAACTTTATATACGTTTCTAATGCTCTATCTACAGCACCTACCTTTTCAAAAGCTATTCCTAAATCTGATGCTGAACTATGTGAAGTATTACTTTTAATTTGTGCAATTGCTTTATCAAAAAGCTGTAATTTTTTAGCAGGTTTATCATCTAATTCATATATAATACCTAAATCAACTAAGAAATGTAATTTTAAAGGATGAGATTTTATTTGATCTTTACATAATTTTTCGGCTTCTCTATACTTACCTAATTCTATTAATGTTGTTTTATAATTTTTATAGATTTTATCTAAATATTTATCTTCTTGAGAAATCTTTTCATAGTATAGCATGGCTTTTTCATAGTCTGCATCTAAAAAATATTTATGTGCCAATTGCAAATCAATATTTGTTATCTGACCATAGGAAAAATTCCAAAATAAAAAAGGTATTATAAAAAGATATTTAGACCTCTTTGTTAGAACAAATGTTTTCAGCATATTTTTTTATAGGTTCGTATAAACTATCATTAACAGCATTTATAAATTCATAAAGTTCCATTAAATTGATAACGTCATCCGCAATTTTTTGAATATTTTTTTCTTCTAACTCCATATAATAAAATACAGAATCTGAAGGAATTAATTTATTTTTTATGTCTTTTTTAAAGTTTTGGATTTGAATGGATTGAGATTCTAAATTTTTTTTGGTTAATTTATATGCTCCTGAAAATTGAGGGCAAGCTTTTTTTAATCCCTTATAATTATTCATTCTTTGGTTAAACTGATTTTCTAAAGTATCTACACAATTTCTTACAAGAATTAAATTTTCTTTGAATCCATGATATGCATCAGCTACTTTTTGAGGATTCATTTCTAAAGAATTCTGAGTAAGATTAAGTAGTTTAACTTGCAAAGAATTTATCTTTCGCTGCTTTTCACTTACACAACTAAGTAGTATTAAAAATGTGAAAATGTAAATTATTTTATTCATTAATCTTATATTTTTTCAAACCCTGTATAGGGTCTTAAAACTTCAGGGATGTGAATTCCATCCTTATATTGATTAATTTCCAATAATGATGCCATAATTCTTGGAAGTGCTAAAGCACTCCCATTTAAAGTATGTGCTAATTGCAAATTTCTATTTTTATCTCTAAATCTTAATTTTAATCTATTAGATTGAAATGTTTCAAAGTTAGAAATGGAACTTACTTCTAACCATTTATTTTGACCAACTGAGTAAGTCTCTAAATCATAGGTTAAAGCAGATGTAAACCCTAAATCTCCACCACATAGTCTTAATTTTCGGTAAGGGAGTTTGAGTTTTTTAATTAGACTTTCCACATAACTCACCATTTGATCCAAGGTATCATAACTTTCATGTGGATGGGTAATTTGAACTATTTCTACTTTGTCGAATTGGTGAAGTCGATTGAGTCCTCTTACTTCTTTGCCGTATGAACCTGCCTCTCTTCTAAAACAAGGAGTATAACCTACGTGTTTGATAGGTAAACTATCTTCTTCAATAATATCATTTCTATAGATATTAGTAATAGGGACTTCAGACGTGGGAATTAAATACAAGTCATCATTTATCACGTGATACATTTGACCTTCTTTATCTGGTAATTGACCAGTTCCATAGCCTGATGTTTCATTAACAAGATGGGGAACCAACAGTTCTTCAAACCCATTTTGATTGGCTTCATTTAAAAAAAATTGAATTAATGCTCTTTGAAGAATGGCTCCTTTCCCTTTGTAGACTGGGAAACCAGCTCCAGTTATTTTAACACCAAGTTCAAAATCAATAAGATTATATTTGCTACATAAGTCCCAATGAGGTAATAATTCTGAACTGGTTAAGTTTTTAATGTCTGAAGAATAAAGAACTTGATTATCCTCTTCCGTTTTACCAGCAGGAACTAACTCATTAGGAAGGTTGGGAATTTGATATAGTAATTCTTTAATTAAATTATCAAAAGCATTAAAGGTGCTTTTTAAACTTTTAATTTGATTTTTTAGATCCGTAGTTTCTTTCTTTAAACTATTAGCCTTATCAATATCTCCATTTTTAAAGCAATCACCAATCTGAGAAG
>NTKH01000044.1 GCA_002457645.1 Bacteroidetes bacterium MED-G20 | reverse complement strand
CCAAGTAATTCTGCTTTTCAACTTTAATAAGATTATTTTCCCAACTATACTTAATTCCAAATTCGCTCATCAAATTAAGTGTCATATCAATATACGGTTTAGATAAAACTTTTGAAGTAATTTCTAGCGATAGTCCATTTTCTATCGTTGGAGCAATCATTAACAAGGCAGATATAAATTGGCTACTAATATCACCTGGTAAACTTAATTTTTTACTTTTTAATTTTTTACTTTTTATCTCAATAGGAGGAACAGCTTCCTTTTCTAAATACTTAATCTCAGAACCAAGCTCTGTAAGACAATCTATTAAAGGCTTTACAGGTCTTTCATGCATTCTTTCACTCCCTGAAACTTTCCAAATGCCTTCTTTTGTTGCTAGAAATGCTATTACAAATCTTAATGCTGTTCCTGCATCTTCACAATTAATGTCTTTTGTTGATTTAAAACTATATAGGAGTTCATTTAAAATTTTGGTATCCTTCGCATTACTTAAATTTTGAATTTCAAATTTAGTTTTGCAAAACTCTTTTAGGATTAATAACCTGTTACTTATACTTTTAGAAGATTCTAAATCTATAGCCCCATAAATAGTTTTATTGAAAGAGGAAATTTCAATCATTTTCGTAAAACTCTAATAAATAAGATTCTACCTTTTTCAATTCTATTTCGTAGTTAATTGAGACTACACCAATAGATTTTGGTAAAGAAAAATTAATTTTTTCAGAAGTATTTTTCTTATCAAATTTCATCAATCTAATCAAAGAATTAGTTTTTATTTTAAAGTCTATGTAAGAACTAAAATATTTGGATAGGATATTTCTTATTTCTTGATAATCATCATCATTTAGTATTTTCTCTTTTTTTGCAATAAATGATTCGATAATCATTCCTTTTGCTATAGCAAATCCATGTAATAAGGGTTGTTTCTCATTTAGAAAGAAACTTTCTATAGCATGGCCAACTGTATGTCCAAAGTTTAGTTTTTTTCTAATATTATTCTCATGAGGATCTATATCTACAATTTTAGATTTTAAATTATGAGATCTTTCAATGATATAGTTATAGTCCAATTGCCTTGAATTAGATTTAAGATAATCCCATAATGTACGATCTCCGATAATACTATGCTTGTATACTTCTGAAAGTCCTGAAATGATATGATTTTTTGGTAATGTGTTTAAGAAATTAACATCGTAAAAAACAGCTTCTGGGTATGATAAAGTACCAATATTATTTTTTATGAAATTATAATTAAATCCAGTCTTTCCACCTATGGATGAATCTACCATAGACAAAAGAGTAGAGGGGAATAATATAAATTTTATTCCTCTTTTGAAAGTAGATGCAGCAAAACCTGCTAAATCCCCTGTCATTCCACCTCCAACTATCAAAAGATAGTCTCCACTTTTTGCATGGTTAAGATTCAAAAAATCCCAAATTTTAGTTACATTATCTAGTGTCTTATTTTCCTCACCCGAGGGAATAATTAGATACTTTATATTTTGTGTTATCACACTTTCAAAAGTGTTTAAATATTCTAAGGTATTTTGATCAAATACCATATATATATTTTTATGATTTATAAGCTTACTAATTTCAAAAGAAAGCTCTTGAATGGAACCAAAATAAGCTTTCAAAACGTTATTTATTTTGAATTTTTTGAATGGTTTCTTTTGAAAATTCAGTTATTATTAAACTTCCAGATATTTCAGCTCTTTTATTTAATAAATTATCCCAGTGATCGGTTCCCTCCCAAAAAGTTTTTTTAAGTTTTTTCATAGCTTCTAAGCTATAACAACTTAAATCATTTGTAAGTTGTTTGATGGCTAAATCCATATCATTACTATTTTCAAAAATTTCAGCATATAATCCTTTTTGAAGAGCCCAATTTGCATCAAACCATTTATGTGCATTTATGGCCAGTGCGCTCATAGCAGATAAGCCAATTTTTCTCTCAACTGCAGGGCCTACAACAAATGGACCAATACCAAGTGCTAATTCACTTAGTTTTACAGCTGAATGTTGAGTGGCATAACAGTAGTCTACAGCACTTGCTAATCCAACTCCTCCACCAACTGCTTTTCCTTGAACTCTTCCAATAATAATTTTAGAACACTTTCTACAAGCATTTATAACATTAGCAAACCCAGAAAAAAATTTTATGCCGTCTTTTAAATTTTGAATATTAATTAATTCATCAAAGCTAGCCCCTCCACAAAATGCTCTATCTCCCTCAGATTTTAAAATAATCACTTTTACCTGGTTACTTTCACTAGCGAAATTGATTTTATCTGAAATTTTTCTTAAAAGATCGCCTGGTAAAGAATTACTTAGAGGATGATAAAATTGAATAGTTCCAATACCATTTTCATTTATATTTAAGTGAACACTTCCAAAATTATCTTTCATAACTATGATTTATGACGTAAAAATAATCAATTGTTCTTTTAATGGGTATTTACTCTGAAAATTAAAAAAACAATATAAATTGGCGTATATTTGAGTAACTTAATTAGTGGAAGTTGCGTATAGTGGTTTACTTTATGAAAAGAAAACATATAATAGTCATTCTAAATTTACTACTAATAAGTAGTTTCTTTAATGCTCAAAATAATGATTCTATCAATATTATTCTTGATTCAAAAGATACCATCGTTTCTAGTGGCAAGGGTAAAAGTTTAATTAACCCAAGAAATCTCGAGTTAAAAAAATTAAATTATTGGGAAGAATATGCGAATAAACTAAAAAAGCCTGAACCAGAAATTGAAGAAGAGAGTCTGTATAAGCCTATAGTCTCTTTTGGAATAGGAACTTTATCACTTTATGGAGATCTTGGAGATACCATTTCTAATAAAAAAAATCCAAAAAGATCCCCTTTTCAAGGTGGATTTTCTTATACGCTAAGGTTAATAAACCCAATTAATGAATATTTAGATGTTGCTTTTTATGCCATGTTTGGAAAAGCAACAGTTAATCAAAATACTCCAAGTCCTTATCTTCCAGCAGGAAATAATGGTCTTCGTTTTCAATCTACAATAAAGTCAGGTGGTATTACTTTTAATTATAATTTCAATCAATTTCTCAAAAAAGGTCACATTGTTGAACCTTATGTACATTTAGGAATAGAGTCTATCGAATACAATTCTGAATTGGATGTAAATAAAAACGATGAGATAGATTTTGATAGTGACTTAAGCGTTTTAAATATTGGAGACCAAGTACTACCTGAAAATAAATACGCTGTAGGTATTCCACTTGAAGTTGGGGCTCATCTTCATGTTGGTAATAAAATTAAGTTTAGAGTTGGAACTGCCATGCATTTCATATCGTCTGATTATGTAGATGGAATTAATAATTCTAATAATTTTCCATTTGGAATAGGCAAAGACAACTTATTATATACTCACATAGCTGTAGCATATGACTTCAATGCAGAAAAGAAAGACCCCCCTTTAGATCCACTGATGGACGAAGTCTCTATGAATTTACTTCTTGAAGACTCTATTGATTCTGATGGTGATAATATAGTAGATCATATAGATTTGTGTGCTAAAACTCTCCCAAATACTCAAGTTGACGCTTTTGGATGTCCTGTTGATGATGACAGTGATGGAGTTCCCAATTCATTTGATAAAGAATTACTTACATATGAAGATGTAATTGTAAATAAAGATGGTGTTACAATGACAGATGATGATTTTCTACTGGCTTATAAAATGTACAAAGACTCAACTGGTGAATATGCAGAATGGGATACCATTATCAATAAATCTTATGCTGGTCCATTAAGATCAAAAATCACAGCAATTGATAAAAAGAAAGTTGAAAAGGAAGAACCCAAGAAAGATTTATTTATTGTTATTGGTTCGGATGTTCAAGGTGTTTCAGCTGAAGATTTGTGGGAAAAACTTGCTGATAAAGATTTTCAAGTTAAAGAATCCGGAGATTCTATTATGTATGTTCTTGGTGGATATGACGAAAAAGAATTATCAGATAAAATAAAAGAACTAGAACAAAATAATGTTGAAGTCCAAGGAGTAGTCGAAATTGCTGAAAATGAAGACATCAAACCTTTGGTAGACGAACAAATAGAAAAAATTGTTAATTCACCTGAAATTATTGAAAATGAAGATGTAAAACTATCCGAAAATGAGCCAATTGAAAAAATTGTTAACTCGACTGAAATGACTAGTGAAAATCAATCAGATCCTGAGTTAGACAATAAAGAAAATATGGTACCAGTAATTATACCTGACGATAATGCACCTACTTTTAGAGTACAGATTGGAGCCTTTAACAGAAAAATTTTAAAATCTGTTTTCAAAGATATTCCTAATGTTGTTGGAATAAAAGGAGACGATGGATTATATAGATTTTTCTCAGGTTCATATATTGACAAATCAAAAGCAGCTTCTCATAAAGTTGATCTTTCTCTCTCTGGATATAATGATGCATTTTTAGTAGCATTCCAAAAGGGAAAAAGAATTACACTAAAAGAAGCAGGATTTGAAGTCAATGATAGCTTTAAAGAAAATCTTGAAGTATCTTCTAAGGCTTCAGAAAACCCAATAGACCCTGAAATGGTAAGATTTAGAGTTCAGGTAGGTGCCTTTAAGGAAAAAGTCCCTGATGATATATTGGCAAGTTTCAAAAAACTTGGAACAGTAATGGCAAAAACAAATGCTGGACAAGGATATACAAAATACTTTATGGGAGATTTTATGGAATATAAAAACGTCCTTAAGTTCAGGTCAAAACTTTTTGATAGTGGCTTAATTGATTGTTTTATAGTTGGTGAATTTCAAAACAAAATTATTAACTCTAGAGAAGCTTTAAATTTACTAGGTCAATAATCAAGTTTTAATTTCTTCATTTTATCCTTAGTTTTTCTACTTTTATCAAAAATTCTCAATGAAAGTTGCTAATAATATTCTCGAAACTATAGGTAATACCCCATTAGTTCGATTAAACAATATTGCCAAAGAGGTCAGTGCGACAGTTTTAGCTAAAGTAGAGTTCTTCAATCCCGGAAATTCTGTAAAAGATAGAATGGCTTTAAAAATGGTAGAAGATGCTGAGTCAGATGGTAGGTTAAAACCGGGAGGAACTATTGTTGAAGGAACCTCAGGAAATACAGGAATGGGTCTTGCTTTAGCTGCTATTGTAAAAGGTTATAAACTTATATGTGTTTCTACAGATAAGCAATCAAAAGAAAAGTTTGATATTCTTCGCGCTGTAGGAGCTAAGGTAGTTGTATGTCCGACTGACGTAACACCAGATGATCCACGTTCATATTATTCAACATCAAAAAAAATTGCTAACGAAATACCGGATTCATGGTATGTTAATCAATATGATAATCCCTCAAATACTGTTGCTCATTATGAGCAAACTGGACCTGAAATTTGGAAGCAAACTGAAGGAAAAGTAACTCATTTTGTTGTCGGAGTTGGTACTGGAGGAACTATTTCTGGTGTTGGAAAATTTTTAAAAGAAAAAAATCCAGATATTAAAGTCTGGGGAATTGATACTTATGGTTCAGTTTTTAAAAAATATCATGAAACAGGCATTTTTGATGAAAACGAAATATACCCTTATATTACAGAGGGTATTGGTGAGGATATTCTACCAAAAAATGTAAATTTTGATGTAATTGATAGTTTTGAGAAAGTTACTGATAAAGATGCAGCTATTTATACAAGAAAATTAGCCAGAGAAGAAGGGATTTTTGCAGGAAATTCTTGTGGTGCAGCAGTTAGAGGGGTCATTCAATTAAAAAAACATTTTACTAAAGAGGATGTTGTTGTAGTATTACTACATGATTCAGGAAGCAGGTATGTTGGTAAAATGTACAATGATGAATGGATGAAAAAGAATAACTTTTTATAAGTTTTTTATTCTTTAGTTTTTTTCCAAGTTTTATATACTCGGTCTTGATTTTTAGTAGCTATTTTTTTTTTGTTTGGAATACATTCTTTTAGTGAATTGAAACACTCAGAAGGAAGTTTCTGGTACAGTTTAGTTCCTTCATTCTTCCAAATAAGCATTTCATCTGAAACATCTTTAATTATTTTTCCAGGATTGCCAATGATTATTTTCCTGTCAGGAACTTTCATTTCACTTTTAACAAGAGTTAAAGCTCCTACAATACAATTATTTCCAATAACTGCATCATCCAAAATAACAGAATTCATCCCAATTAAGGAATTCTCACCAATAACAGCTCCATGAATGATACATCCGTGTCCTAAATGAGCTCTTTTTTTTATCTGAACAATGGTTCCCGGAAACATATGAATAACACAATTCTCTTGAACATTACTCCCATCTTCGATTATGATCTTCCCCCAATCTCCTCTTAGCACAGCTCCTGGTCCAATATATACATTTTGACCAATTTCAACGTTTCCAGTTACATTAGCTTGCTCGTGGATAAATGAAGATGAATGAATAGTTGGAATGATATTATTGAATTCATAAATCATATTTTCTAGGGCCTTTCAATTATTGCAGCATATCCTTGACCAACTCCGATGCACATGGTTACTAAGGCATATTTCTTATTTTGTTCTTTAAGTTCAATAGCGGCAGTTTGTAATAATCTTGCACCTGTCATGCCAAGTGGGTGACCAATAGCTATGGCACCACCATTTGGATTAATTCTAGGGTCATTATCTTCCAGTTTTAGGGCTCTAATACAAGCTAAACTTTGAGCAGAAAAAGCTTCATTAATTTCTATAATATCCATCTGATCTAATAATAATCCAGTTCTTCTTAATACCTTTTTAGTAGCTTCAACAGGGCCAATACCCATAATTCTTGGTTCGACTCCTGCAACAGCTGCACCTAAAATTTTCACCATTGGAGTTAAGCTATTTTTCTTTGCGGCATATTCGTTTCCAATTAAAAGGGCTGCAGAACCATCATTCAATCCAGATGAGTTTCCAGCAGTAACAGAACCATTTTCTTTTCTAAATGCTGTTCTAAGTGAATTTAATTTTTCAATGGTAGTATGGGGTTTAATAAATTCATCTTTTAAAAATATTATATCCTCTTTCTTTTTTTGGGGAATGGTTATAGAACTTATTTCTTTTGATAACCTTCCATTTTCATTTGCTCTAGCAGCTTTCATCTGAGAATTGTAGGCAAACAAGTCCTGATCTTCTCTAGAAATATTATATAAATCTACTAAGTTTTCAGCGGTCTGACCCATTCCATCTGTACCATAGACTTTTTTCATAATTGGATTAATAAATCTCCAACCAAAACTGGAATCATGCATTTGAGCATCTCTACCAAATGCTTTTGAAACTTTAGAAATTACCCATGGACCCCTTGTCATATGTTCAATTCCTCCAGTAATAAATAAGTCGCCATCACCCATTGAAATTGCTCTATAAGCATTTATAGTTGCAGCCAAACCTGATGAACATAGTCTATTAATAGTTTCTCCACCAATACTAAAAGGGAGATCTGCTAATAAAAGAGCCATTCTCGCAACGTTTCTATTGTCCTCTCCTGCTTGATTGGCACAACCTAAAATAACATCTTCTACATGCTCCCAATCAGTCTTATTATTTCTTTTAATCAGTTCCTTTATTGGGTGAGCAGCTAAATCATCTGCTCTAATATTACTTAATGAACCTCCAAAGTTTCCGATTGGAGTTCTTATAGTATCAAAAATATATACTGGTTTCATTAATTTTTTTTTAAAGTTAACTCAAATATGAATCAAATTTAAGTTTTAATTTATGACCAAACTTCATTGGTGAAATGAACTGTGCCTATAAAATTTGCGATTTTTTCTTGGTGTTGATTAATCAAATCAATATTGAAATTATTTTTATCAATTTCTGAATGATGGCACTTTGCAGTAATGGTGTCATTAATATTTACCTTTTTAATAAATTGAATTTCTGCAGATTTCGTCAGAGAGATTCTTCCATAAGAATTGGCAGAAAAAGCTAAACAACTATCTGCAATGCTAAAGCAAATCCCCCCATGAGATAGTTTAAATCCGTTGGTCATTTCTTTGGTAATAGTTGTTTTTAAAATACAAGAACCCTTTTTTATGTTGATAATATCTAAATTTAGCCATTTACTAAATGAGTCTTTGGCAATCATTTTTTCAACTATTTCTTCAGGAGACACAATTTACTTATTTAACTGATGAAGCGTGTTCTAATCCAGCTTTAATTAAACTCAAGAATATTGGATGGGGATTTTCAACAGTACTCTTATATTCTGGATGGAATTGGACCCCTATAAACCATGGATGAGTTGGTATTTCAATAGTTTCCATTAAATTGTTTTTTATATTCTTTCCAGAGAAAATCATTCCATTTGATTCAAAATCATCTATAAATTGATTATTAAATTCAAATCTATGTCTATGTCTTTCGTGAATAGTTTTTTTGGAATAAATTTGGTGTAATAAAGTATGTTGTTCAATGTCACATTGGTAGGAACCCAGCCTCATGGTTCCTCCCATTTTTTCAAGTTGTTTCTGCTCTTCCATCATACTAATGACTGGGAACTCTGATTGAGAATCAATTTCTGTTGAATGGGCATTTTCCATTTTCAAAACATTTCTTGCAAATTCTATAACAGCACATTGCATTCCTAAGCAAATGCCTAGAAACGGAATTTGTTTTAACCTAGCATATTCAACTGCTTTTATTTTACCTTCAATTGCTCTAGATCCAAATCCAGGCGCAACAATGACTCCATTTATATCTTTTAATAATTCTGAACAATTTTCATCTTCTAATTTTGAAGAGTGAATCCAATGTAAATTAACTTTAGTCTTATTTTTTGACCCTGCATGAATTAATGATTCAGCAATAGAAATATAGGAATCCTTAAGCTCAACATATTTACCAATTAGTGCAATATTTATTTCTTTTTTAGGGTCTTGTAGATTATTTAAAAATTCATTCCACTTTTTTAAGTCGGGTTCAATTTCTTGATCTAGCTCTAGTTTTTGACAAACAACAGTATCTAACTTTTCTTTTAGCATTAGTAATGGAACTTCATAAATAGATTTAGCGTCTATAGACTCAATAACACATTCTTGATCTACATTACAAAAAAGGGCAATCTTATTTCTCAATCCATTATCCAAATGGTACTCTGTTCTGCAAACTAAAATATCTGGTTGAATACCATATTCTAACAGAGTTTTAACAGAATGCTGGGTCGGTTTTGTCTTAAGCTCTCCTGAAGTTGATAGGTATGGAATAAGAGTTAAATGAATAAATAGTACGTTTTTATTTAAATTCCATTTTAATTGTCTTATAGATTCTATAAAAGGTAAAGATTCAATATCTCCAACAGTTCCCCCAATTTCTGTTATGACAACATCATAGTTTTTGTCTTTTCCGAGTTTGAGTATATGCTCTTTAATTTCATTAGTAATGTGAGGAATAACCTGAACTGTTTTCCCTAAATAATCACCCCTTCTTTCTTTATCAATTACAGTTTGATAAATTTTTCCAGTTGTTACATTATTATTTTGAGAAGTTGAAATATTCAAAAACCTTTCATAATGACCTAAATCTAAATCTGTTTCAGCACCATCATCTGTAACATAACACTCTCCGTGTTCATATGGATTTAATGTACCTGGATCTACATTTATATAGGGATCAAGTTTCTGAATGGTTACCTTAAATCCTCTAGCTTGGAGTAGCTTAGCTAGAGAAGCAGAGACAATTCCTTTACCAAGAGATGAAGTTACTCCACCAGTTACAAAAATATATTTAGTTGAAGATGACATTCCGCATAAATATTTTATATACGGGTATCAAAGTTACTATTAAATTTTAATAGTAATTCACAATATAGAGTTTAAAATTTCCAACTTACTCCAAGACTTGGAAGAAGAGGAAGTTGATAAACTTTTTCAGTCGTAATTCTATCAACATAAAAGATGTTTTTTCTAGAGTAAACGTTAGTAACGCTCATTGTGATATCTATTGTTGATTTTTCATTAAGATCGATATGCTTTTTAATAGCCAGATCTAATCTATGATAGGATGATAATCTACCTTGATTTAAGTCAGCATATATTATTCCAAGTTGATCATCATTTGCTGTGGTAATATTTGTATTGATTCCCTGTGAGTAATCAATAGTATGATAATATCCTTGAGTTTGCGTAAAAGGCAGTCCGCTACCAAAATTCCATCTCGCATTTACTTCCCATCCATCCCCAAAATTTTGAGTTCCAACTAAGTTGATATTATGTCTCCTGTCAAATAAAGGAGAGTATGTTCTAATTCCATCCCACCTAGTAACTTTTCCAATAGAATAAACCACCCATAAATAAGTTTTATCATTGTCATACTTTAATACAAAATCGGTACCGTATGCATCTCCAGTTTCAATAATGAAATCTTTTCTAAGTACTTCCTCTACATCGTCAGTTTCTTCATATAATTTATTCCTGTTAATATTACTTAATTGGTTGAACCATTTGTAATATCCCTCGACGTTAAGTGTTAAATGTTTAGCTAAATCAACTTCAAATCCAAAAATCGCATGAGTTGCTTTTTGTAAAGAATGTTTTCTAGCTACAGTTTTACCATTATCCAGCTTAATAGAATCTTGTAAATTGTCCGGTCCTGAAAGAAATCCATAAAATAAATTAACTACATCTCTATCTGAGTTAGCAGAAATTAAATTTTGTGAATAAAGTCCTGATGCAGCTTTTATTCTAAATTTTTCGGATATATTGTATTTGAGACCAATTCTTGGCTCTGGAGAAAAATTCCTAAGAGATGCGTAATATTGAGCTCTGAAACTTGGATTTATTACCAAAAGTCCTTTAATAATTTTACCATCAACATAACCAGCCAGTTCGGTTGTGTTATTTTTTTGTTCAATTTTTCTGCCAACACTGTTGAAGAAATTAAAGTCTGTTGTAAATCCATTGACTTCAATTCCATATTTAATTTCATTCTCTCCAAGAAAATATTTAAAATCAAAACCTAAGTTAAATCCATTTATCCTACTTTCTCTAGGATTTAGAGTATCTCCTTCGTTAATTGGATCAAGTTCAGATAAAGAAATTTTATAATCACTCACATTAAACTTCCCCATTATTAATACTGGAGAACTTGCTGGAACCACAACAAAGTTTGACCCAACTCCCCAAGAATTCCAATTTAAGTCTGAAACGGACTTGTATCTAACTCTATCATTATAACTAAATCCAAAAAAGTTAACCTTGCTCCCACTAACTCCATTTATAGAAACCTTTCCATATAAATCAGTAAAATTAAATGGTAAACCATTAGAGTCAATATAGTTGTATAGTTTTTTGGAAGTTTGTTCTAGATATGAAGTCTTTCCAGAAAAAATATAAGAAGCTGTAGAATTGCTATTAGTCTCATTTAATTTTTTAATGGGACCTTCTAATTTAAATTTAGAACCAAATGGATTAACAGAAATTTTACCAGCATGTCTTTTTTTATTTCCATCAATCGTGGTTATATCCATAATAGATGATATTCTTCCGCCATACATAGCTGAAAACCCCCCAGTGTAAATATCTGCGCTGCGCATAATGTCAGTATCAAAAACGGAGAAAAAACCAATAGAATGAAATGGGTTGTAAATAGTCATACCGTCAAGTAATACTTTGTTTTGTATTGGAGAGCCACCACGAATATACATTTGTCCACCTTGATCGCCTGTGGTTATAACACCAGGAGTTGTTTGTAAATATTGGGCAAAATCTGGTTCTCCTCCAATAGCAACTACTCTGGCCATATCTTTAGGAGTAGCAGTAATGACAGACATTTTCACTTCAGTTTTTCTCTCTTCTGCTTCAGCACTATATTCGAACTCATCAAGTACTTCATCGTTAACCTCCATGAAGAAATTTTTGGTAATAATTTTACCTGCCTTTAATTCAATTTCTTCCTCAATTGTCTTAAATTCTATGTTTGATATTTCTAAAATAACCTTTCCTGGACTTAGCCTATTAATTTGAAAAAAACCATTTAAATCTGTAGAAGACCCTGTTCCTGTTCCTTTTATTTTAACATTGGTTCCAAAAGATGGTTCACCAGTTTCTTTCTCATAAACAGTTCCTCTTATGGTAGCATTATTTAAATAATGAAATTTGGTCTGTGCGTTAAGGTCTTTGTAATGAAGAGTAGTCAAAGAAAGAAATAATATGCTTTTAATTATAATCTTCATATTTTGCTCGAAGATAAAATTATTTTTCTTAAAAATGACAGTTATTAATGATCACTTAAAAAGAAGTAAATTATTTATAAATAAAAAATATTATTTGTTGTATATTGTTTGGAAACATTTATAAAATTGATTGATAATAGTCATTTTAATTTAGTCTTTACAGGATGGGGTGCAAGCACTTGTATACTAATGATTGAAATGGAAAAAAAATCCCTTTTAAAAAATAAAAAAATTCTAATAATTGAACCTAGCGATAAACTTGAAAATGATAAAACGTTCTGTTTTTGGGCTGAGAAAAATGATGAAATATATCAAAATTTTAAATCAATAATTTCTAATAGTTGGACAAGTATCCAGATTAATGATAATAAAAGTTCTCTTATTAACCCAGTAGAATACTTTCATGTAGACAGTAAAGATCTTTACAAATGGGCTAGAAAAATTATTACAAAGTATGATATTGTCCACAAAAGAGAAAAAGTTGACTTAATTGAGCAACATTCTAAAATTAAGATTACAACGACTAAAAACCAATATTTTTCAGAGTGGGTTTTTGACAGCAGACCCCCTAATTTTATAAATCTTACAGATAATCAATTCAATATTTCTCAATCATTTTTTGGATTAAAAGTGAATTTTAATGAAAAAGACCTCAATCCAGATGTTTATCATATGATGGATTTCAGAGTTTCTCAAAAAAAAGCTAC
>NTKH01000043.1 GCA_002457645.1 Bacteroidetes bacterium MED-G20 | reverse complement strand
GTCACTTGTCCTCTTTTTTCAAACGAAAATTTCCTGTCATCAGCCCAATCATTTGAAAGTATCTTCTCAAAACTTAATACTGAATCTACTGCAAAATAACTTTCTTCTATAAATTCCCAAGTTGAGTTAAGGGGTTTTTCTATATATATTGCTTTTCCTGTTATAAGATCATAATCGTCGAAAAATAGTTCTGGAACCCGGGATTCCCAAAAGCCATGAATTCCCTTTTGATTAGTAAATTGACCATTATAGTTTTCTGTAGTATGTAATGGTACATGAGCATCAGAAATATAGTGACCTATCTCTGCTGAATATTTTAAAATTCTTATCAAATCTTTTTCTTTAAATGCATTGGTAAGTTTATAAAGCATAGATTGAATATTCCATGGAGAAATTCCGTAAGTCTTTATGGTGTCTTCAGAAAATTTATCAACTGCATCATTCCATCTTCTTGGCATGATATCAAATGGATTTTCATCATTTTTAATGTAGTGATCAATATCAATATAATGCTTTTCCGCTTCCCCTTTAACTGCATATCGCCTTTTGTCAGGGTCAATAGCATGTTCTGTTATGAAATCTATATTTTGTTTGTAAAATTTAAATAAAGAAGATTCAGGTATGGTAAATACTGCAACTCTATTAATTTTTTTATGACCAAAAAAACCCCATCCAGAAAAATAGGTAATTGGAATGGTTAAAATTATACAAAAAAGAGTAGATTTTTTTAACAAAACAATGGGGTCAACTTTTAATTTTTATGGACCATGTAAATTTAAATTTACAAATCGTTTCTGAATTATTATTGACACCAGTTGAATAAGCTTCAATAATTACTGGTTCCTTCGAGGAAATAGCAAAGTTTATTTTTTCTTTTATTAAGGCGCCATCAGTACATGTAAATCGGGTAATTCCAGTTGCTTTTTTGAAAAACTCACTCTCACACTTTAAAGGTAATGTTGATATAGAAGGATGATGCTTGTAAGTGTATTGTAAAATTAATCCTGCAGTGTTCATTTCTGCACCCATTCCCAAAACAGCCCAAAAAGTTGATTTAAAAGGGTTTTTGTTTATCCATTTGTAAGGAACAGTGACCTCACATTTCTCTTCATTTAATTTTCTAATTCTCATTCCGCTAATAAAGCCCATAGGTAATTTTAAAAGAAGATAAATTTTAAAGAAAAAAGGACTCACTGCAAATTTTCTAAGTTTCGATGATTGATGAGGGTTCAAAATTATTTTTTATTAAAAATATTATTCTTTTGCGTTAAGATACTTATTTCTCCAGTCAGGTTTTTGAAAATCTGAAAGCAGATGAAAAAGATTTTCTCCATAAAAAAAGTCATTTATATAGGTGATACCATAATTTTGAAGAATTTGAATTTGTGGCCAGCTTGGTCTGAATTTATGCTGACCAAAACCTTGTACAAGCATATTTTCAGTAGGGGTACAATCGGGTGGGCAAAAAGGATTTCTATTATATCTTAAAGCCCATAAATCAAATAATTTCAAATCTGATTTTTTTAAACATTGGAGAGAATCGTATTTGTATAAGCAGTCTTTAATTTTAAATCTCTTAAATAGGTTTTCATTGTTAGAGTTTGCTTCAGATGGTTGTTTACCCATTCCTATTAATATAAATTCTCTTCCAGTGATAAATCTTGTTTTAATAATTTTCCCATTAGATTCCGTAACCACAGCGTAATTAACGTAATGAGAGTTGCAGTTAGGATTTATAGATATTGCAAGGTGTTTTGATAAATGAACTAAAGGTTTACTTATTGAAGCTTTAACTACTGAATTATAGCAGTTTATAAATAAAAATAAAGTCAATAAAAATCTTAACATTTTTTAAATCTAAACTTAAAATTATAAGTAAAATTAAGGATTTAATTTAAAATTATGTAGCGTTGAAGGAGTTTGGCAGTAATCTAAATTAATATCATGATCTTGAAAATCTATTAAAACATTGGAACACTCCATTATAGATAGTCCAACTTTAATACAATTCTTATTTGTTAAACTAAGTAATGAATCATAAATTCCTTTTCCGTATCCAATTCTGTGACCATTATTATCAAAAACAAGTAATGGAATAAGAATGAGATCTATAATCTCAAATCCCACTTTATGGTTTTCTATAGGGCAAGGAACGTTAAATTTACCAACATTAAATTTAGTATTAGGACTAAAACCAACACATTCCCATTCATCAGAATCATTATTATAAGAAGATGTAAATATTTTATCTCTATGGCTTAATTTATTATGAATATGCCAAGTATTAACCTCTTTTTTCTCATTAATGGGATAAAATAGATGGATATTTAATTTTTCTAAGTTGAAATTCTTAAACAAATTTTCAGTTATTTTTTTAGAAAGTTCCTCAATAATTTCATTTTTAAGTTGAGTTCTTTCTACTAATGCTCTTTTTCTTAATAGATCTTTATTTCCACTTAATATTACAGCCAATGGACGGTTTTTGAATGAAATCTAATTTTTTGTTTTTTAAAGTTAAGTCTAATACCAATCTTAAGTCTTTACCATTTATAGGTTCTTTATTACCTGGTCTGGAATCGTCCAATTGTCCTCTATATATACATTTTAACTGGGAATTAAAAACACTAAAATCTGGGGTGCAAGCAGCATCATAATTTTTAGCAACTTCTTGAGTAGGATCGTATAAGTATGGAAAAGGAAAGTTTTTACTTTTAGCTAGATCTTTCATTTTTTCAGGACTATCATCAGGATAATTAACAATATCGTTACTACTAATGGCAACAAATCCAATATCTTTTTTTAAATAGTCATTAGCAACTGCTACTATTTGATTAATTACATGGACAACAAATGGACAATGATTGCAAATAAACATAACAACTAAACCATTTTTTTTAGAAACATCAGCTAATGATACTTTTGAATCAGTAGTAACATTCAATAATGAAAAATTTGGAGCTGAAAAGCCAAGTGGTATTTGGGTTGTAGGAGTTCTAGCCATTTTGAGTAAATTAGTCCAAATAAAGATAATTTTTAATTCTAAAATAATGATTAAATATCCTTCATATATTAAATTATTCTTATTATCTAATCAGAAAATAAGACAATTTTTTTTGTTAGGAAGACACATTGACTCTCAAAGAAATTTTGACTATCATCATTCCAAAGAAGATCATACTATAGATGAATATACAATTGATCTAGAATTAGGTAATTCTGCAATTACTTCTAAGGTATATTTGTTAGTTAAATACATTTTACCTTTTAGTGAATCAATTAATAAATAAAGTAATGGTTGATATAATAGCTTTTGGAGCACATCCTGACGATGTAGAGTTAAGTGCCGGTGGTACGTTGATTAAACATGTAAAAAATGGTTTTTCAGTAGGAATTGTTGATTTAACAATGGGAGAGATGGGTACAAGAGGAAATAAAACAACTAGAAAAATGGAAGCAGAGAACGCCAGACACATTATTGGTGCACAATTTCGAATCAATTTAAATTTACCAGATGCTTTCATCAATATTTCAAAAGAATCAATTAATGAAATAGTTAAAGTTATAAGAACTTATAAGCCTCAAATTGTTTTATGCAACGCGGTTAAAGATAGACATCCTGATCACGGGGTTGCTTCTAAATTAGTTTCTAAGTCATGTTTTATTTCTGGTCTTAAAAAATTTGAAACTTTTGAAAATAATATTTCCCAAGACGTTCATCGTCCAGTTAGTATCTATCATTATATTCAGGACCAATGGATAGATCCTGATTTTATTGTTGATATATCTGATGATTTTAAGCAAAAAATTAAAGCAGTTATGGCTTTTAAAAGCCAATTTTATGATCCTGAAAGTCAAGAGCCTTCGACCCCTATATCCTCTTTAGAATTTCTTGAATCCATAAAGTCTAAGGCCAATTTACTAGGCAGGTCTATCAATAAAAAGTTTGGAGAAGGTTTTACAGTTGAAAGACCATTAGGTACTGATAGTTTACTTAAATTATTTTAAAACTATGAAAAGGATTTGTAATATATTTTTTTTAACGATGATTTTGTCTTGTAACACAAATAATGAAACCACTTTGGAAGATCAAATTATCATTGATAGCCTCCAATCTGAATTAAATTCAAAAGATAGAGAATTGAACTCATTAGAATTTGATAAATTAAATAGTGATTCTATTGTCAGCCAGTACGGACTGTATATTCAGAGAATAAAGAATAATATTATTGATATTAACAATCAAGAAAGTATCATAAATAATGCTAAAAGTAAGGAAGGTTTTTACAATACGGATACATCTAATATTATAAATGCTATTAAAATTATGTCGGAAAAATTAATAGAAAATGAATCTATGATTTCTGAACTTAATAGTGCTGTTAAGCTAGAAAAAAATAAAAACTCTCAATTTGCTTCAAGAGTAACAGAATTGAGTACTGAAGTAGCCAAAAGTAATAGAGAAATTTATTTTTTAAAAGAAGAATTGAATAGTTTAAACTCTTCTTTTGAAGCCATATTCAATAAATATAACCAGCAGAATAAAAAAATTAGTTTTTTAAATCATAAACTCAATGAAATTGCCTTTGTGATAGGCACAAAATCAGAACTTTTAGAAAATGGAGTATTAACAAAAAGCGGAGGTTTAATTGGCTTAGGAAAGAGTAGGAAATTAAATTCAGATTTTAACACAAATTATTTTACATTCAGTACAAAACAAGACTTAAAATCTATACTTCTTGGTTATAAATCAGTAAAATTAATGACTTCACATCCTTCAGATTCCTATAAACTCTCTAATAATACAAATGAATTAATAGATTCATTAATAATTGTCAACGTCGAAAATTTTTGGAAAAACAGTAAATTTTTAGTTTTAGAAGTAAAGTAGTTATCTAATTGCTTCTCTAATTTTCATTGCTTTCTTTAAAATTGAATAAAGAGAATCTAATTTTAACATAGTGTAAGGATCACTTTTTGCTTTTTCTGGTTCAGGATGTGTTTCTATAAAAAGTCCATCAACATTATTGGCAACAGCACTAAAAATAATTGATGATATCAGTGAAGGATCTCCTCCAGTAATACCGATATTTTGATTTGGTTTTTGAATCGCATGAGTACAATCCATGATTACAGGGACATGATGTTTTTTTAATTTAGTAATGGCAGTTGCATCTACAATTAAATCTTGGTATCCAAAGCTGTTTCCCCTTTCACATATCCAAACATTATTATTTCCAGTAGATTTAACTTTTTCAACAGCAAACCCCATTGCATCATGAGACATGAATTGCCCTTTTTTTATGTTTACAGTTAAGCCAGTTTTGCCTGCCGCAACTAATAAATCTGTTTGTCTACAAAGAAATGCAGGAATCTGTAAATGATTAACATAATTAGCAACAAGCATAGGTTCGTTACTTTCATGTACATCAGTAATAGTATCTACATTCAGTTCCTTACCAATTCCTCTGATGATTTCCAATGCATTTTTATTTCCAATTCCAGTGAAACTGTCATTCTTTGATCGATTTGCTTTTTTATAACTTGCTTTAAAAATATAATCTATGGATAGATCATTACAAATTGATTGAACTTCTTTGGCGATTTTAAGTCCCATAAAATCATCTTCTATTGCACATGGCCCTGCTATTAAAGTGAATTTCTTCATTTTTTAGCTTTTTCTCCTAAGTATCCACTATGATGTCTCTTTGCATAATCAGTTTTAGAAAAATTAATTTTTTTCATCATGCTAACCACTAAAATATCTCCAACTACAGTCATTACAGTTGTTGAAGTGGTAGGTGTTAACCCAATAGGGCAAATTTCTTTTGGATTTCCAGTGAATAGGTATTCGTTTGAAACCTTAGCAAGCGGACTATTCAAATCTCCTGTAAGAGCTATAACTGGTAAATGATCGTAAAGTTGATGGGCTAATTCTTGAAATTCTATAACTTCTCTTGTTTTTCCAGAATTAGAAATAAGAATGAGTACATCATTTTTTTGAATCAGCCCTAAATCTCCATGTTGCGCTTCGCTCGGATGAATAAAAGCAGCAGGTGTTCCAGTAGATGATAAAGTAGTGGCAATATTCATTCCAATTTGACCAGCTTTACCCATTCCGCTAATTATTACTTTTCCATGTTCAATATGTACTTTTTGATAAATGATGTCTATTACCTTTTCTATTTTCCCATCTAAAGGAATGTTTTTTATAGCCTTTATTTCTTCTTCAATATATTTTAATATCAGGTCTTTCACAACTTCAAAAGTAAGTATTATATATGATGTTTTTTTTCATAAATTTTTCTAACCTCATTTAAATCTTCAATGGTATCTACAGGGTAGGATAATTTCTTTGTAATTCCAACTTTAATTTTTCCTCCATTTTCAAGCCACCTGAGTTGTTCTAGTTTTTCAGACTTTTCTAGAGAAGATGGCTCTTGATTACAAAATTTTTCTAAAGCTTCTTTTTTATATCCATAAATTCCAATATGTTGATAGAAAAATATACTATCAGAAATATTTTCTGAGTTATTATCTTCTATAAATGGTATAATATTTCTTGAAAAGTAAAGGGCATAATTATTTTTATCTTTTACCAAGAATACTTTTCCATTTGGAAGATATTTTTGATTTGATAATTGAAGTGCAACTGTTGCAAAATTTGTGGTTATATCTTGAAAACAAAGAATTAATTTATTTAAATGATCTTCATGAATTAATGGCTCATCCCCTTGAATATTTACAATGTATTTAAATTCTTTATGAGTTTCATCACAATATTTATTTACCGCTTCTAAACATCTACTGGTACCATTTTCATGATCCTCAGTAGTTAGAATTACCTTGCCTCCAAAATCATTTATACAATTAAAAATACGATCATCATCAGTTGCTACAATAACATCATTAAGCGTTTTTATAGTTCTTTCATAAACATGCTGAATCATTGGTTTATCTCCAATAAGTTCTAAAGGCTTACCCTTTAGTCTTGTGGAATTAAATCTTGCTGGAATTACACCTAAAATATCAGATGTTTCTATTTTCATAATTCAAAATTATATTTTCTGTTAAATGAGAACTTATTATTTTACGTAATATTATAAATATGTTTCAGTAATTCATGTTTTTATTAATTTTATAAAGTGTCATCTAAAGAAATTAAAAATTATATAAATACCAACCGAAGAGACTTTGCTAATCAACCATTTTCAGAAGAAATGGCTTTTGATAACCCAATAAAGCAATATGAGAAATGGTTTGAGGAAGCTATAAATAGTAATATTTTAGATCCATATGCTGCTTGTCTATCAACTGTAGATAATTTAGGAAGACCTTCTTCAAGAATTTTATATATAAGGGACATTATTTCTGAAGGTTTTGTTTTTTACACAAATTTCAATTCCAACAAAGGTTCAGATCTTAGTAATAATAAACATGCTTCTTTGAATGTTTTTTGGGGCGAGTTAGAAAGACAAATAAGAATCCAAGGAATAATTACTAAAGTCGATGATGTTATCTCTGATAAGTATTTCAGTTCAAGACCAAGAGCTAGTCAAATTGGAGCATGGGCTTCTAACCAAAGTCAAAAAATTAAAGACAGATCAGAGTTGGAATCAAAAATTAAATATTACGAAAAGCAATTTCAAAAGAAAAATGTTACCAGACCTCCTCACTGGGGAGGTTATTGTCTATCTCCTACATTATTAGAGTTTTGGCAAGGAAGATCCAGTAGGTTACATGATCGTATTGTTTACACAAAAGACGATAATCAATGGTCCAAAAGTCGATTGTCTCCGTAATTGATCAATACTTTAGAAGGTTCAATTCTAAAACTCTCAAAGTATCTCATCAACCATTAGATGACTTAAGAGTAATTGTAGTTATTCCAATTTATAATGAAGAAGATCTTAACCCAACTTTAGAATCTCTTTTTCTAAATCAAGAAAGTTATTCGTTCAGTATTGAAGTTATTGCACTAGTTAATGATTCAAGCAATGAAAAAAAAGAAGTGAAAGAATTGAACCAAAAAACTTTTATTCATCTTAAAAATTTTGCAAATAAAAATAATAATGAAAAGGCTTTCTTAATTCCAATTTATATGGAAGATTTAGACCCAAAGCATGCCGGAGTGGGATGGGCAAGAAAATTAGGAATGGACTTAGCTTTGGAAAGATTCAAATTAATTGAATCAAATGGAATTATTGTAGGACTTGATGCTGATACAGTTGTAGCATCTAATTACTTTATAGAAATAGATTCTTTTTTTCAAGTTAGTAAAATACAAGCGGTTTCTATCCATTTTGAACATCCTATAAATGGGAATAACTATACCGATTTCCATTATAATCAAATTATAAACTATGAATTACATTTAAGATATTATAAAAATGCTTTATCTTATGTGGGAGTTCCGTATGCTTTCCATACAATAGGAAGTGCTTTTGCTCTAACAGCAAGAGCTTATGCAAGACAAGGAGGTATGAACAGAAGAAAAGCAGGAGAAGACTTCTATTTTATAAATAAACTTATAAAGGGTGAAAAATTTGGTGAAATTATTAATACTACAGTAAAGCCATCTCCAAGAGTGTCCAACAGAGTTCCTTTTGGAACCGGAAGAGCAATTTTAGAAGCTTTTCAGAACAAAAAGGATTTGACTTTAACTTATAATTTTAAATCTTTTGAGGTGTTAAAAGAATGGGTTGACAATATTCTAAAAGAAAGATATATTTATAATGATTTTCCAAAATTAATTAAAGAATATATAAGATTTCAAGATTGGAATATTTTACATGATATGTTCTTAAATAATTCACAATCGAAAGAGAACTACTTAAAATTATTTTTTACAAAATTTGATGCATTTTGGATGCTAAAATTTATTCATTTTTCAAGGGACAATCACTACAGTAATAAAGAATTGATTATTTGTACTAATAGTCTACTTGTTAAATCAGGTTATGAACCAATTTCTTCAGCCGTTCAACAATTAAATTTTCTAAGGATTTTAGACAAAAAAAAGGGGCTAAAAGCCCCTCATAAAAAAGTTTGAATCATAATTATTTTAATGAGTCAACTACTGCTTTGAATGCGTCAGGATGATTCATTGCTAAATCTGCAAGGGTTTTTCTATTTAGTTCTATACCTTTAGAATTTATTTTACCCATAAATTCTGAATAACTCATTCCATGAAGTCTGGCACCTGCGTTAATTCTTTGAATCCATAAAGCCCTAAAATTTCTTTTCTTTTGTCTTCTATCTCTGTAAGCATACTGAAGACCTTTGTCAACAGCATTTTTTGCAACAGTATGAACATTTTTTCTTCTTCCAAAGTAACCTTTTGCAAGTTTTAATACTTTTTTTCTTCTTGCTTTTGCGGCTACACTATTTACTGATCTTGGCATAATTTAAATTTTTAGCTTGAAGTGTCTTTACGAACTTCTCTAATTTTGACTACAAGCTGGGTTTAACATTTAATAACCGTGAATTGATTAAGCGCAAAGTTGCAACTTAATATTTTTCACATCTGACTTACTTACCAAAGTAGCTTTGGTCAAATTTCTTTTTCTTTTAGTTGACTTCTTAGTCAAAATATGACTTTTAAAGGCATGTTTTCTTTTAATTTTTCCGCTGCCGGTGAATTTAAATCTTTTTTTGGCGCTGGAGTTGGTTTTCATCTTAGGCATAATTGTAATATTGAGTATTATTTCTTTTTTGGATTAATTATAATAATCATTTTTTTTCCTTGGAGGTCGGGCATTTTTTCCAAAACTCCGTATTCTTCTAATTCTTGTGCAAATTTCAATAGTAATATTTCTCCTCTATCTTTATAAATAATTGATCTTCCCTTAAAAAAAACAAAAGCTTTTAATTTTGCTCCTTCACTTAGGAATTTAATGGCATGTTTTAATTTAAATTGAAAATCATGCTCATCGGTATTGGGACCAAATCTTATCTCTTTTAAAACTACTTTTACTTGTTTTGATTTTAATTCTTTTTGTTTTCTTTTTTGTTCATATAAAAACTTTTTGTAATCAATTATTTTACAAACTGGAGGTCTTGCATTTGGAGAAATTTCAACCAAATCTAAATCCAACTCTTCAGCCATACTTATAGCTTTTTGGATAGAAAATACACCTTGCTCTATGCCTTCTCCTACTACTCTTACTTCAGGAACTCGAATTCTATCATTAATCCTGTGTGGATCTTCTTTGATGATTCTTCCTCTGTTTGGTCTTCTCGGTCTGATAATCCTCCTTTTAGTCTAAAAATTATAATCTATAAAATCTTTTTTTATGTTATTATGAATGAGATTGGAAAAATCTTCAACTGAAAACTTACCTAGGTCTCCTTCACCTTGCTGCCTTACAGAAAGCATTTTTTCTTTTGTCTCTTTCTCTCCCACAATGAGCATAAATGGTATTTTTTTCAGCTCAGCATCTCTTATTTTTCTGCCTATTTTTTCTGCACGCTCGTCAACAAGTCCGCGAATATCGTAATTTTTTAGAAGTTTTAAAACTTCTTGTGCATATTCATTGTATTGTTCACTTAAAGGCAGTATAATAAATTGTTCAGGATTTAGCCATAATGGAAATTTTCCACCAGTATGTTCAATTAACAAAGCCACAAATCTTTCTAATGATCCAAAAGGTGCTCGATGTATCATTACAGGTCTGTGCTTTTGATTGTCTGATCCAGTATATTCTAGTTTAAATCTCTCGGGAAGATTATAATCAACTTGAATGGTACCTAATTGCCAAGACCTATTCAAGGCATCTTTAACCATGAAATCTAATTTAGGGCCATAAAATGCAGCTTCACCATATTCTATAACAGTTTTTAATCCCTTGTCCTTAACAGCACTAATAATTGCTTGTTCTGCTTTATTCCAGTTTTCGATACTTCCAATATATTTTTTTTCATTTTCAGGATCTCTTAGAGATATTTGAGCTACAAATTCTTCAAATTTCAAAGCGCCAAAAACATAAAGTACTAAATCGATTACTTTTTGGAATTCATCTTCTAGTTGATCAGGTCTACAAAATATATGTGCATCATCTTGAGTAAATCCTCTTACTCTTGTCAGTCCATGTAATTCACCACTTTGCTCATATCTATATACCGTACCAAATTCTGCTAAACGAAGTGGAAGGTCTTTATATGATTTAGGAGAAGAATTATATATTTCACAATGATGAGGACAATTCATAGGTTTTAAAAGAAATTCTTCTCCATCATTTGGTGTTTTAATTGATTGAAAAGAATCTTCCCCATATTTTTCATAGTGACCTGAACATACATATAAGTCTTTATGTCCAATGTGAGGGGTTGAAACTGGTAGATAACCGGAAGAAGTTTGAGCTTTTTTAAGAAATGATATTAATCTTTCTTTGAGTTCAGTTCCTTTTGGAAGCCATAATGGTAAACCTTGTCCAACTTTTTCAGAAAAAGTAAATAATTCCAACTCTTTTCCCAATTTTCTATGGTCTCTTTTCTTAGCTTCTTCAAGTTTTTCTAAGTAGATGTTTAAATCTTTTTGTTTTTCAAATGTAATGCCATATATCCTGGTTAGTTGCTTGTTATTTTCGTTTCCTCTCCAATATGCCCCAGCAATATTTAATAGTTTCACAGCTTTTATATATCCAGTATTTGGGAGGTGAGGTCCTCTGCATAAATCTGTAAATTTTCCTTGCTTATAGAATGTTATTGTTCCATCTTCAAGATCATTTAATAGTTCCAATTTGTATGGATCATTTTTAGCTTTAAAGAAATCAATGGCTTCTTTTTTATTAATTTCTTTTCTTATAAAAATATTTTTTTCTCTGGATAGTTCAATGATTTTTTTTTCAATTTTAATTAAATCTTTTTCTGAAATCTCATATTTGCCAAAATCAATATCGTAATAAAATCCATTTTCTATTGGAGGTCCAATAGCTAATTTAACCCCTGGAAAATAAAATTCAATAGCTTCTGCCATAATATGAGCACTGCTATGCCACATAGTTGCCTTTCCCCCATCGTCATTAAAAGTTAGTAGTTTTAAAGTTGTATCTTTTTCTAGAGATCTAGTAAGATCCCATATTTCCCCATCAATTTCTGCAGCAAGGACCTTTCTTGCCAGACCTTCACTTATAGATTTTGCAATATCTAAAGAATTAGTTCCTTTTTTAACTTCTTTAAAAGTACCATCTGGAAGTGTGATTTTTATCATCTCTGTTAATTACAGATGGCAAATATAATGAAATGATTTTCACCCAAAGAACCTATTTAAAATATTCATTACTTTGTACAAAAATGAAAAATAATATTCTCAATAAATACAATCAAACCAACCAGTTTGGAAAATTTTTAGATTTAATATTAATTGAGGCGAATCCTGGAGAAGTTAAATATAGTGTTAATGTTAAAAAACAACATTTAGCTACCGTAAAGTCAGCTCATGGTGGGTTTATTTCTGCTATATTTGATCAAGTTGTAGGAACTGCAGCACTGAGCCAATCTATGAATCAAGATAAATTAGTTTCTACTGTTGAGTTTAAAATTAATTATTTAAAACCAGTTTATTTAAACGATACTCTCCTTGGTCACGGTTTAGTGATAAAAAGTGGAAAAAGATTGTATACAGTAAAAGGGGAAATTTATAACCAAAATAAAGAACTCATTGCAACTGGCATAGCTACTTTAAATGCTTATCCTTATGATAAAAGTGACATGAATTTATAATAAATCAAATATGAAAAAAATCTTAATTCTATTAATTTCTCTTTCTATTTCGCAGTTTTCAATTTCTCAAAATAAAAAAAGCAAAGAAGTAAAATCAGACCTAGATAAAATCAATTTCTCAGGTTTGAAATTTAGATCAGTTGGTCCAGCTTTAACCGCAGGTCGAATTGCTGATATTGACGTAGATAAAAATAACTCTAAAATTTATTATGTTGCTGTAGCTTCTGGAGGTCTTTGGAAGACTCAAAATAGTGGAAATACTTTTGAACCTATATTTGATAATGAAGGATCATATAGTATTGGCTGTGTAAAAATTGATCCAAATAATGAACATACCATATGGGTGGGGACTGG
>NTKH01000042.1 GCA_002457645.1 Bacteroidetes bacterium MED-G20 | reverse complement strand
GATGTATCCTTAATAGCAAATGATAATTTTGGTTGTTCGGATACTTTAGAAATTAATAATTTAGTCTATATTCCCGGTCCCATCCTAGATTTTAGTATCGATCAATTGTTTGGATGTGATTCATTAACTGTTTCCATAATAAACAATTCTACTAATACCTATAACTATTTGTATAATTTTGGAGATGGTTCAACATCATCTCTTGAAAATCCAACAAAGTTATATGATTCACCAGGTTCCTATCAAATTTCATTGGTTGGAGAAGATTCAGCTGGTTGTCAAATATCCTTAACCAATCCCGATATTATAACAATTGATGTCACTCCAATTATTGATATTCAACTTTCAGATAGTAATATGTGTATTGACTATTCATTTGACATCACCAATAATAGTACTTATTCCTCATCACATTTATGGACTTATGGATCTTCTTCTTATAATATACCTTCACCAACAATTGTAGCAAATTTATTAGACACCAATAATTTAATATATATTTCAGGAAATTCTAATGGGACATGTTATGATACTTCTTACTATGAAATAATCACTCACTACATTCCAGATGTTTCTATAATTAATCCAGGAATTTTATGTTCTAATCAAGGAACATTGAGTCTAATTGCATTAAATAATTCTTTTTATAATAATCTAACTTGGACTGGAAATGGAATGGTAAATTCAAATGGCCTATTTAATCCATTATTAGTTAGTGATTCCTCTTTAATTCACCTTATTAATGACAGTATATGTTTAAGTAGTGATTCTTTAATGATCATAGTAGACAATCCTGATGATCCTACAATTTTATCAAATGATACAATATATTGTGAAAATAGCTCAGTGCAGACTCCCATTGTAATGAATTCTGGAGGATATTGGCTAGGTTTAGGAATAGATTCTTTATCAGGCATAATTTCAGGTAATTTGAACCCTGGAGTTTATGATTATGAATATATATTATCCAATATTAATAATTGTTCAGATACAGCTAATTATCAAATTGAAATTATACCAAACAGTGATGCCACTATTATTGATCCTGGACTAATTTGTGACAATAGAGACACTTTAATTTTAAATTCTATCAGTTCTGGAGGTATTTGGTCTGGCTCTAATATAAACTCCCAAAGCGGATTAGTTGATATTAATGCATTGGGTTTTGGAAATTTCAATTTTGTCTACTCAATTCCCGGTACATGTCCAGATTCAGATACATTAAATCTAGATATTTTTGAATTTGTAGAAGCACAAATCAATCCTAGTTTAGATTTCTGTGTAGGATCTGATTCTGTACAGCTTACATCGAATTCCAATGTAGGTTATTGGTCAGGCCTTCCAAATTCAGACTCTGCTTCAGGCTGGTTTATATCAGATACTTTAAGCGTTGGTATTTATCCTATATATTATTCAATTTATGGAAATTGTCCTAGCTCAGATACTTTAAACATTACTTTTTTACCAAAACCAAACATTAATCTAACTTACTCACCCTCCATACCTTGTGTTGGAATGCTTCTAGAGTTTAATAACTTATCTACGAATATTGCAAATGAAGATTATGCTTGGTATATTAACGATAGTTTGTATTATCAAAATTTTAACGAACCGTATTTTATTTTAGATACAGGATTTTATGAAATCAAAGTAATAGCCTCAAATCTATTAAATTGTTCTACAGAACATATTTTCCCAGACTTATTCACTATTTATGATACGACTCCTTTACCTAATGGAGAAATTATAAGATCTACTGTAATTGAAAACCAAAGTATTTTTACTGAATGGAATTCCAGTAGTAATTATCTAAATCCACTATTTGAACATCAAATTTATAGGTCTGAAAATGGTGGAAGTTTTGATTTTATTACGGCAACTGATAGTTCTATTCGCAGTTACATTGACCAAAATGTTAATGTATCAAATAATCAATATGATTACATTATAATAAACAAAAATATTTGTAACGTTAATTCAAATAGTTCTAATCTGGGAAATTCAATGTTATTAAATTTTGAAAGACTAGACAATTTTAGAACAAAATTAAATTGGAACTTTTATAATGGTTGGAACAATGGAACATCAAGATACGAATTACAAAAACTTAGTTCTAATGGAATTTGGGAAACATTTACAAATTATGATAGTACAAAAAATCAAATTATTATTAATGAATAATTATAATTAATTTAGGCCAATTGATGATGCATTTTAGTACACATAATTACTTAACAATATTAACTTCAATATTAATAATTTTAAATTCTCTAAATTTTACAGGACAAACTAATATTGATTATAATGAGAATTATAACAAATATCGAATTGTTGCATATCAAAATTCTGATGAACAAATATTTAGCATATCAAATATGGTTTCTGTAGAAAAGCCTTATGCAGTTTATTCTCCAAATGCTTTTAGCCCTGATGGAGATGGCTTAAATGATTTTTTTAGCGTAAGTGGTCAAGGAATTAACGATATCCAAGTTGAAATTTTTAACAGATGGGGACAAATGGTTTTTAAATCTTATTCTACTGAAGATAAATGGGATGGTACTTTTAGAGGAAAAGATTTGCCAACCGGAACATATGTATATAAAATTAAAACAACTTCTTATGAAAACAATCAGAAATTAATAAAAAGCGGAACTATTAGTTTAGTTAGATAACAATTTAATATAGATGTTAAAAAAAATAACTCTTTTTATTACTTTAATTTACTCATTTAGTATCTTCCAAAGTCAGGATCCATTATTTACACAATTTTTTTCCAATGCTTTACAATTAAACCCTGCCTTGGCAGGAAGAGACTTAAGTCCAAGATTTCATACTACTTACAGAAATCAATGGCCAGAAATTAATAATGGATATGTCACTTATAATATAGAATATGATCAGTTTGCTGATAAATTACATGGTGGTATTGGTTTTCAGTTACTTCATGACCAAACTGGAAGGGGTGCTTTAAATACTACTTCATTTTCATCTATTTATTCCTACCAACTTACCATCAATAGAGATTGGGCATTAAATTTTGGAATAAAAACTTCATTTATTCAAAAAAGTTTAGATTGGGGTGATGCTGTGTGGGGAGATCAAATAGATCCTGCTCTAGGAGTTGTATATGCTACTAATCAACCCCAAGGAAATAATGCATTATATGTTGATTTTAACTCAGGAGTTTTATTGTTCAGTAAAAATCTTTTTTTCGGAGTTTCAATAGATCATTTGACAAGACCGAAGGAAACTTTTTTTTATAATATTTCTGGAAATAATTCAACTAACAAAATTCCTATTAGATCTTCTTTTCATGGAGGTTATAAAATTAGATTACTTCAAAATGGGTTATTTCATAAACAGTTATTTTTATCCCCAGAATTTGTAATCGATTTACAATCTAATTTGAAGAGATATAATTTTGGTACTTATTTTGTTGATGGAATTTTTGATTTAGGGTTTTGGTATAGGCATACTAGATTTTTGGATGCTAATAATGAAAACTACTCTCCACAAGATGCTTTTGTTGTTGTAATTGGAGTTGAAAAAAATAATCTGAAGTTCGGTTATTCTTATGATTTTAGTATATCTAATATTGCTACTTCTTCTCTAGGTGCACACGAAATTTCATTTACTATTGATCTTCCTGAAAAAAGAGTTCATGACTCAAAATTTAGAGTTATTCAATGTCCTCAATTTTAAAATTAATTAGATGAATTTAAAAGTTGGAAATAAATTTCCTGATTTCAAACTTAGCGATGATAATGAAGAAATATATCATTTGTATAAGGATGGTAATACTTCTTTTTTAGTATTATATTTTTATCCAAAAGATGAAACACCTGGTTGTACCAAGCAGGCATGCTATTTTAAAGACTATTACGATGAATTCAAGGAAATAGATTGTGAAATAATTGGAATAAGTAGTGATAATGAAACGAGTCATAGAAGTTTTAAGACCAATTATAATTTACCTTTTAAACTTTTATGTGACCATCATTCAAAACTTAGAAAAGAAATTCAATTACCAAAAGACTTTTTTGGTTTATCTCCAGGAAGAATTACATTTCTTTTAAATTCTAAAAATGAAATATTATTTATCCATAGATCTTCATTGAAAATGAAAAGTCACATAAAAAAGGTTTTAGACTTTCTAAATGAAATTGTCTTGGTATAAATTTTGATAAATTAATATTATGAAAATAAAAATTCTAATGCTAATATTTTGTAGTTTTTTCTCAACTGTCAGCAGTCAATTATCTAATGAGTTAATTTGGTCAACAGGAACATTTTATCCAAAGAATATTAATGGTATTAATCCTTATAATGATGGTGATTTTTATACATCCATAGAAAGAAATAATGGTCAAACAGAAATTGTTAAATACAGTTATAAAAAAAATAAAAAAATAGCTACTTTATTCTCTAATCTATCTTTTGAAAATTTCAGTTTTTCAGATTATGATGTAAGTAAAGATGGGAATTGGTTATTATTATTTAACTCAAAAGAATCAATCTACAGAAGGTCATCAAAATCTTATTATTATCTATACAATTTAAAAGAAAAAACTTTAAAATCCTTGGCAGATACATCTTTAGGGAAACAGAGACTAGCAACTTTTTCACCTGATAATAGTAAAATTGCTTATGTAAGGAATAATAATTTGTATTATAAAAATTTAGATGATTTTAAGGAAGAAAAAATAACTCATAATGGATCCATTAATAAAATCATTAATGGAGCTACTGACTGGGTTTATGAAGAAGAATTTAGTATCCATAAAGGGTTTTTCTGGTCACCAGATGGTTCGAAAATTGCTTATTATGTTTTTAACGAAGAGCATGTTAAACAATTTGAGATGGAAATTTATGACAACCTATACCCTTCCCAATATAGATTTAAATATCCAAAGGCTGGTGAACAAAATTCTTCTTTGGCTATTAAGGTTTTTGATTTGGACAATATAAGAACCTATAATTTTGATATTGGAAAAGAACAAGATATATATATTCCAAGAATAATGTGGTCAAAAAGAGAAAATGAATTAATCGTATTTAAGATGAACAGATTACAAAATAAATTGGAACTTTTAAGTGGAAATATTAATAATAAGGTAAATCCTAATAGTGAAATTATTGTGCAAAATATATATTCTGAAGTGAGTGAAACTTATATAGATATTCATGATAATACAGTTTTTATTAATGAAAATCAATTTTTATGGACTAGTGAAAAAGATGGATACAATCATTTATACTTAATCGATTATAAAGCCAAAAAAGAAATCCAGCTTACATCTGGGAAATGGGAAGTAACTAAAATGTATGGCTATAGTGCCAATGAAAAAACAATTTTTTTTCAGGCTGCTAAAAAAACACCAACTGATAGAGAAGTATATTCATTAAATATTGATTCTAAAAAAATACAGCTCTTATCTAATTCATCAGGAACTAACGATGCTTCCTTTAGTTCTAACTATAATTATTTTATCAACACCCATTCTGATGCAAATAATCCTTTTATAAGAACCTTAAATGACAATAAAGGAAAATTACTAAAAGTTTTGGAGGACAATAAATCTTTATTGAACAAAATGAATGACTTTGATTTGGTTGAAAAAATATTTTTCTCCATTCCAAATGATAATAATATCGACTTAAATGCTTGGATTATGAAACCAGAATTGTTAGATACTAATAAAAAACACCCCTTATTGATTTATGTTTATGGAGGACCTGGTATAAATACAGTCAACAATGCTTGGTCTTGGATGAATTACTTTTGGTTTCAATATTTAGTCAAGCAGGGTTTTGTTGTAGTTTCTGTAGATAATAGGGGAACTGGATACAGGGGAAAAGAATTTAAACATGCTACTTATTTACAATTAGGAAAATTGGAAACAGAAGATCAAATTGATGCAGCTATTCATATGGGTAAATTAAATTACATTGATAAAGATAGAATTGGAATTTTCGGATGGAGTTATGGAGGTTATATGTCTTCACTTTGCATTTCTAAAGGAGCAGATGTTTTTAATTCTGCAATTGCAGTCGCTCCGGTAACTAACTGGAGATACTATGATAACATCTATACAGAAAGGTTTATGAGAACACCAAAGGAAAACGGAGACAATTACGATATTAATTCTCCAATTAATCATGTAAGGAAAATAAAAGGCAACTATTTATTGATTCATGGTACTGCAGATGATAATGTCCACTTCCAGAACTCCATGGAGATGGTAAATTCTTTAGTTAAAGAAAATAAAGAATTTGATTTTTTTGCTTATCCAAACAAGAATCATGGAATTTCTGGTGGATATACGAGACTTCACCTTTATAATAAAATGACTAATTTTCTATTTGAAAATCTATTAAATGATTAAATATTATAAAATATTAATAATTATATTCTCTCTTTTTTATTCTTTTAATTTAAGAGCACAAGGTGAAATTAATTGGATTTCATGGGATCAAATGATTGATTTGAGAAAAAAGGATTCTGTAAAAAAGAAAGTATTTATTGATTTGTATACTCCTTGGTGTGGTTGGTGTAAAAGAATGGATTTAAGTACTTTCAAAGATCCAATCATAATCAATTATTTAAACGCTCAATTTTATCCAGTTAAGTTTAATGGAGAAACAAAAGACACCATTACTTTTAACAATCATAAATTTTATAACTCTGACCCTCTATTTAAAAATAACAACAGTAATTCAAGAGGAAAACCTCATTGGTTCGCTCACTCCATACTGGATGGAAAGCTTTCTTATCCTAGTTATGTAGTTTTAGATGAAAATCTGATAAGACTTATGGTTTATAATGGATATAAAAAAGTGGATGAAATGTTAGGAATACTTCTTTTTTTCGGGGCCAATCAATATAAATTCTACCATAACCATTTAAATGAACAGTGGACAAAATCAAAATAAATTTTAAATAAATGAAACACATTTTATTATTAATAATAATAGTGATAACTCAATCCAAAAATGCCCAAATTGTTGAACTAAATTGGCATACAGATTTAAGTAAGGCTGTTTCTATTTCAATTAATGAGAAAAAACCAATAATGCTATTTTTTACTGGTAGTGATTGGTGTGGCTGGTGCATGAGACTAAAAAAAGAAGTTTTTAATCATGAAAAATTTAAGGTTTGGACAAATGAAAATATTATTCTTGTAGAGCTTGATTTTCCCAGGAGAAAAAAATTAGAACCAAATTTATTGAATCAAAATAGAGAACTAGCAAGGATTTTTGGAGTAAGTAGCTACCCTACTTGTTGGTTGGTAGAACCTCAAATTTTGGAAAACAGCAAAGTGAATTTTCTAAAACTTGGAAAATTAGGTTATGTTGCTGGGGGGACGGATAAATGGATTTCTGTTGCAGAAAAGTTTCTTATTAAGAATTAGATAAATTATCTTTAAAATTAACTTTTAAATCACATATTGAAGATATATCGTTATATACAAAACTATAAAGTTGAGATTTTAGATCAAACCTTCCAACTAGAAAGCGATATAAGCTTAGATAAGACTGCTAAAATTTCATTCTATGATAACAATAACAACTTAATTGAAAATAAAAAATATGGAGTTGTTGATCTACAATTTATTTATGATAAAATTTCAAATAAAGAATCTATAAATATTTCTAAATGTTATGTAAAAAACTTCTCATTATCAGATTTTAGAATTAAAAACAACTTAAGTTCAAGAGAAAAAGTTGATTTAATTGATTTTACTGCTGTAGATTCTATTTTTGAATCTGAAAAAATAATAGATTTTACTCTAGGAAATTTTATAGGTTCAAAAGCTGATTTTTCCAATACCCATTTTGGATTAGGTAACTTAAGTTTTCTAAAATCAGAATTTGGAGATTTTAAAGTGCTTTTTAAGGGCTCTAGTTACAGTGAAGGAAATAATTCTTTTCAATATGTTAAATTTAATAATGGAAATGTAAATTTTGATAATTCAACATTTGAAAATGGTAATTTAAGTTTTGTTAACACTTATTTTGGAGATGGAAACTCCTCTTTTAAAAATATTCATTTTGGAAATGGTGATGTTTCTTTTGCCTTTTCAACTTTTAATAAGGGTAATATTTCTTTTGATAAATCTATATTTAATGGGGATTTAGTAAGCTTCTCAAAAGTTGACTTTGGAACAGGAAAAGTAGATTTTAGAAGAGTTTTTTTTGGAGATGGAAATATAGACTTTGAAGAAATAAGTTTAGCAAAAAAGAATAAACTTGTTTTTAGAAGAGCTAATTTTGGATCTTCTTCTGTTAGTTTTAGTGATGCCCATTTAGAAGGGTGTTCTATTGATTTTGAAGAGGCAGAATTTAAAAATGGAAAATTAAATTTCTTTAAGTTAACTGCACAATCAATCTCTTTAAATCATTGTTTTCTAAATTGTAATATAGACATGAGAATTGATGATTGTCACACCATTGATATTTCTCAATCTATTGTCCATAATATAATAGATTTAAATCCTGGTCTAACTAAAATGAATATTCACGAACTAAATCTTTCTGGAGTTAGGAACATGGGTGATATATTTATAGCATGGGATGATAATCATGTACTTGATTTAATTTCTAATCAAAAATCTACAACTCTTCATGAAAAAGCTGAACAATTTAGACTTCTTAAAGAAGAGTTTAGAGATACTGGTAGATATATTGATGAAGATATAGCATATGTTTATTTTAAAAGATATGAACTGATGAGTGAATATGATTTAGCTAAAGAAAAAGGATTATTATCTCTTATTCTTTTTATGCCTAATTATATCTTTCAAAAATTAATTTTTGATAAAGTTGGTTTATATGCTACCAATCCTTTTAGAGTATTATTTAGTATTGTTATCGTAAATTTTATTTTTTCTCTTATATATACCATTTTTTATTCTGAAGTAAATACTTTGACTTGCTTGGATTATCAAGTAAGTTTTACAGAAAAAGTTTTAGAAAATCTTTATTTTAGTGCAATAACCTTTTTCACCGTTGGATACGGGGATTGTTCTCCGTTAGGTTTTTTTAAAATTATAGCTCCAATAGAAGGTTTTGTTGGGGTGTTTTTAATGTCCTATTTTACTGTTGCTTTCGTACGTAAAATACTGAGGTAGAAATTTTTTTTTCCTTTTTATTTACTACATTTGCGAATTCACCATCAAAAAATAAATTTCTTGAATTATGAGCAAAACTGTTCAACTTATTATCGACAATAAATCCTATGAACTTCCCGTAGTTGAGGGTTCAGAAAACGAAAAAGCAATTGACATTTCTAAGTTAAGGGCTCAAACTGGATATATAACTTTAGATACTGGATACAAAAATACTGGTGCAACAAAAAGCGGAATAACATTTTTAGATGGTGAAAAAGGAATTCTAAGTTATAGAGGTTACCCTATAGAGCAATTAGCTGAAAAAGCAGATTTTTTGGAGGTTTGCTATTTATTAATATATGGTGATCTTCCTTCAACCAAAGAATTTAATGCCTTCAAAGAAAATATTACAAATCATACTTTAATTCACGAAGATATGAGGATATTTTTAGATGCCTATCCCACAAAAGCACATCCAATGGGTATTCTTTCTGCTGCTGTATGTACATTATCTACTTTCTATCCTGAATCTCAAAAACAAAATAGATCAGATGAAGCAGTTGATTTAACTATTCAAAGATTATTAGCTAAATTACCAACTTTAGCAGCTTGGGCTTATAAAAACTCTATTGGACACCCAGTTAATTATCC
The DNA here is from genome assembly GCA_002457645.1 of Bacteroidetes bacterium MED-G20. Lineage (GTDB taxonomy): Bacteria > Bacteroidota > Bacteroidia > Flavobacteriales_D > Parvicellaceae > MED-G20. The sequence continues at coordinate 3,359 of NTKH01000042.1, read as the reverse complement.
AAAAAATAAGTATTCTTATTGTGAAAACTTTTTAAATATGATGTTTGCAATGCCTGCTTTTGACTATGAACCAGATCCTGTTGTTGTAAATGCACTTAATAAACTATTAATCCTTCATGCTGACCATGAACAAAATTGCTCTGCATCTACTGTAAGGATAGTTGGCTCATCTCAAGCTAATTTGTATGCATCTATTTCGTCAGGAGTTTCTGCTCTTTGGGGTCCTCTTCATGGTGGAGCCAACCAAGCAGTAATTGAAATGTTGGAAAAAATAATGGTTGATGGAGGAGGTTTGATGAAGTGGATCAATAAAGCTAAAGATAAAGATGATTCCTTTAGATTAATGGGGTTTGGACATAGAGTATACAAAAACTTTGACCCTAGAGCTAAAATCATTAAAAAAGCTGCTGACGATGTTCTCAATAAACTTGGAATTGTTGATCCTGTTCTTGATATAGCTAAAGAACTTGAAGAAGTAGCTTTAAACGATGATTATTTTAAATCAAGAGGGTTGTATCCAAATGTTGATTTTTACTCCGGTATTATTTACAGAGCATTGGGGATACCAACAGAAATGTTTACTGTAATGTTTGCAATGGGCAGACTTCCTGGCTGGATAGCTCAATGGAAAGAAATGATGGCAGATAATCAGCCTATAGGAAGGCCTAGACAAATATATACTGGGTCAAAAGAAAGAGACTATTCAGACATCCATAAAAGATAATTATTTCTTACAATATATTGTCCCAGGAAATGTCTCCATGTGATAAGTGAGTAATACACTTTCCTTTATCAATTATTAAGACCTGAGGAGATTCGTGATATACGTTAAAATCAGATGAAATTTTATTGGAAAGCTGTCTAAAAGCTAATAAATCTAAAAAGTAGCAACTCTTAATTATTTTTTTATCTCCAACAGATTCAATCCTGTTTTTAGCTAATGTGCTAATAGAACATCTTGTGGAGTGTTTAAATAACAAGACTTTGGTGTCATAAGAAGTGTTTATTAGCTCTTCTAAAGAACTTTTACTTGTAATGTAAATCCAATCGAAATTTGAAGCTTTAGACCAAGACATGTTAAATAAATAAAGGGTGGAAGACGGGATTCGAACCCGCGACCCTCGGTACCACAAACCGATGCTCTAACCAACTGAGCTACATCCACCATTTAAGGTGGCAAATATATAATTAAAAATTATTTTGACTTATATATTTTAGAATAATCTAATACATATATTTATAATAAATTTAAAGGTGAAAATATTATATTAACTAAAATGAAATTACTTCAAAAGTTATGCTCTATTCGTTCTCCTTCTGGAAATGAATCAAATATTAGGAATTTTCTTTTAGATTATATTGATGATCATATTTCCAATTTTAAAGTCAAACCAATTGTCATAACTGACAGTATTCAAGATTGTATTATATTAAAATTTGGAAAACCCAAAACAGCCATTTTTTCTCATATAGACTCCATTGGATTCACAGTTAGATATGGAAAAGAACTAATAAAGATTGGTGGTCCTAAAACTAATGATGGAATAAAACTAGTTGGTAAGGATTCTAAAGGTGAAATACTTACTGAGATTTATAATTATGAAGACCATAATGGAAATAACCATATAGAATATTTATTTGACAGAGAGATTGAAAGAGCTACAGAACTTACATTTAAACCTAATTGGAGAGAGGATGAAAACTTTATTCAGTGTTGCTATATGGACAACCGCTTAGGGGTTTGGAATGCTTTAAAAGTAGCCCATACATTAGAAAATGGAGCTATTTGTTTTTCAACTCATGAAGAAGTTGGTGGAGGCAGTGTTGGTTTTTTAGGAAAATATATATACGAACAATGGGGAGTAAAACAAGCTTTAATTTCTGATATCACTTGGGTCACAGAGGGTGTTAAACACGGAGAAGGAGTTGTAATTTCTAGAAGAGATTCTGGACTACCAAGAAGAAGTTATGTTGATAGAATTATAAAATTAGCCAATGAGAGTAATATTCCCTTTCAAATTGAAGTTGAATCATCTGGAGGAAGTGATGGAAATCAATTACAAAAATCTCCTTATCCAATAGACTGGTGCTTTATTGGTGCACCCGAAGATTATGTTCATTCTCCAGATGAGAAAGTACATAAAAAAGATATAAAATCAATGGTTGAATTATATTCTTATTTAATGAAGTATTTATAATGGAATATGGAATAAGTATTTTAGCTCTAGTTCCCCTTAGAAAAGAACCAAAAGATCAAAGTGAAATGGTATCACAAATTCTTTTTGGTCAACATTTTAAAATATTAAAAATTCAAAATAATTGGACATATATTAAGTTATCAGCTGATCATTATGAGGGTTGGATTTGCTCAAAGCAATATCTTGAAATTACATATGAAGATTATGATAATATAGAATTAAATGATTTTAATATAGTTTCAGATTCATTTTCAAATATTATTAATATTGATACTAATGAAATTATTCCAATTACAATTGGTGCAACTCTGCCATATTTCAGCAAAGGAAATTTTAGAATCAGAAGCCATAAATATTCTTACAACGGATCAGTAGCTTCTAAAAATAAAATAGATTTAATTAAATATGCTTTTCAGTTTTTAAACGCTCCCTATCTATGGGGAGGAAAGAGTGTTTTAGGAATAGATTGTAGTGGTTTTACCCAACAAGTTTATGGACTTTCAGGATATAATATTCCAAGAGATGCGTATCAACAGGAAAGAATTGGAAAAGCTATTTTATACGAAAATAGGAAATCATCTGATATAGTGTTTTTTTTAAAAAACAATAGAATTCATCATGTTGGAATATTAATAAATAAAAATCAAATTATACATGCATCTGGAAAAGTAAGAATTGATGGTTTTAATGAAATGGGTATTATTCATAACAAAAGTAAGTTATTGACTCATCATTTTCACTCCATTAGAAGAATTATTGAGTAAATGACAATATTGCTGATTTTCAGAGTGTTATAAATAAAATTACTGAAATAATGTCATTTAATAATGATTGGCTTAAGTTTTGTTGATTATTATTTAAATTATAATAAACAATGGATCTTAACCTATTTACTACTAAATCTCAGGAAATTATTTCTCAAGCCCAACAACTAACAATTACAAATAGTCACCCAGCTATTGAGAATTCTCATATTCTAAGTTCAATAATTAGTATAGACAAAAATGTTTTTCCATATATAACCAAAAAAATTGGTGGAAATATTGAAATAATCAAAAAGGCAAATCAAAGTATAATACTATCGTATCCTAAAGTTTCAGGTGCTAATATTAATTTAAGTAACTCGTCTCAAAAAACTGTTGCTGAGTCTATTAACTTCTC
>NTKH01000041.1 GCA_002457645.1 Bacteroidetes bacterium MED-G20 | reverse complement strand
CACTACGGGAATTTATGTAGATACACTATCAACCATCCACGGATGTGATAGTATAGTGACCATGGATATGACCATTAATTATGCCAATACTGGTATAGATAGCCTGGTAGCTTGTGACAGTGCGGTATGGAATGGGAGTGTGTATACTGCAACTGGCATTTATATAGATACGCTTTCTAATATTACTGGCTGTGATAGTATAGTGACCATGGACTTAACCATCCATAATTCTATATCTACGATAGATAGCTTAACAGCTTGTGACAGTGCTACATGGAACGGAAATGTGTATACTACAACAGGTGTTTATACAGATACACTATCAACCATCCACGGATGTGATAGTATTATAACCATGGACTTAACAATAAATAATTCTATTAATACATCAGATACCTTGGTAGCTTGTGATACTGCTATTTGGAACGGAATAATTTATACCAATACTGGAATATATACTCAAACCTTTTCAACAACTCAAGGTTGTGATAGTATAGTGGCTATGAATATTACCATACACAATACGCTTTCTACTTTTGAAGTACAAACTGCATGTAATGAGTACCAATGGAATGGCAATACTTATACCAATACAGGAACTTATCTAGATACTCTTCAAACCATTCACGGTTGTGATAGTATATTGTATTTAAACCTAACCATCAATTCCAGTACTCCTTTTTCAGCTAGTTCAGATACTGCTCTCTGTTTTGGAGAAACAGTTAGTTTATTTGCTACTGGATTAGGAACCATAATATGGGACAATGGAATTATCAATGGTCAACCATTTGTGGTGGACTCTACAAGACTTTACACTGCTCAAATGACCAATCAATATGGTTGTGTGAGCTATGATAGTACCCAAGTGACAGTATATAGCATACCGACAATCAATGCTGGAATAAGTCAAACAATATGTTTAGGAGACTCTGTTCAATTAATTGCCAATGGTACAGGCAGTCTTTCATGGTACCATCCATCAGCTTTAATAAGCGATAGCGCTTTTGTGTCTCCTCTACAAACTACTTCATATTATTTAAATACCACTGATTCTAATGGTTGTTCAAATAACGATAGCATTACTGTATCAGTAAATGATCTGCCTAACGTTACCATAGACTCTATATCTCCACTTTGCTATGGAGATAGTGTTTCCTTAAATGCAAATGGAGGGGTTCTATATATCTGGAGCGGAGGAGTAACCAACAACTTTAGTTTTGTTCCAGACTCCACAACATTATATTCCGTAAACGTAACCGACGGAAATGGCTGTCAAAGTTCTGATTCTATACTGGTTCAAGTAAATCAAATCCCTAATTTGTTCGCTGGTTCTGATACATCCATCTGCTTATTTGATACCATCACTTTAACAGCTACCGGATCTGTACAGTCTTTCAATTGGACCAATAGTATTATAAATGGAATAGGTTTTAGTCCTGACTCCTCTAACCAATATATAGTTTCGGGAGTGGATTCTAACTCTTGTTATAATGCAGATACTATTAATGTAGGTGTTATAGTTATTCCAGTAGATGCAGGTTCAGATGCAGAACTATGTATAGGAGAAGCAATATCCCTAAGCGGAGTAGGTCCAAATCCAACTTGGAATTTAGGTGTGATAGATGGTATAGATTTCATTCCTGATAGTTCTAATAATTATATTTTAACAGTTTCAGATACAAATGGTTGTTTCAGGTACGATACAGTATTAGTAACTGTTAATGAACTTCCTAACGTTATTGCTCCAAATGACACCATTGCTTGTGATGGAGATGAAATTCAATTATTTGGATCTGGGGCAAATGCTTACCAGTGGGATAATGGATATTTTAATGGAGAACTTTTCATACCTGAAACATCAGGCTATCATGTTGTAACTGGTGTAGATTCTAACAGATGTGAAAATACAGATACCATGTATATTGAAATAAAAGAAAATCCTGAAATTAGTTATACTGTATCGCCTGTTATTTATGGTAATGATGCCAATATAATGGTAACAGTAAATGGGGGAACACCATGGAAAGATTGTGGTATTGTAGAGTTTGGGCAAGGGGGTCCTTGTCAAGAACCCTATTTGTATGATTGGGATACTGATGGAATTGGAGATATGGATGATGAGCTGCACTTATTTTACTTAAACCCTGGAAATTATTTCTTAACAGTATATGATAGTTTAACGTGTAGAGATACTGCCACAATAACCATTGATAACAATTTCCAAGTATATATACCTAATGCCGTTACTCCAAATGCTGATGGATTTAACGATACATGGGACATTATAGGAATTAATAATTTCCCAACGGCTTCCATATTGGTATTTGATATTCAAGGACAAGTAATTTACCAACATAGTAATATTAATGGAAATTATCAGCCATGGACAGGAACTTACCAAAATGGGCAACTTTTAATTGCTGCAGATTATTATTATCAGATTATTTTAGATACTGATAATCCTACTCAAAGCAATACTTTAACAGGATCAATAATGATAACTTATTAAAATGATTTGGATAAGAACATATCGTATTTTAATTTTCTTGATTACCGCATTTCTAATGAGTGGGAATACTTGGTCCCAAAATGTGCTCCATAGAAATAATTATTTCATTCAAGAATACTTAATTAATCCAGCATTTACCGGTGGAAAAGATTTTAATCCATTTTATATGAGTTACAGAAATCAGTTTTCTCAACTTCAAGAAAGACCTCAAGTTTTTTCTGCTAGTGGATATTATGTCATTGACCCCTCAAGTAACATTGCAGGAAGCTTGTACTCATCAGAAACACCCTCTTTCACCCAATTGTTTGGAGAACTTAATTATTCCCACGATTACCATTTTTCACAATGGGCTCATTTTACTTTCGGAGCAGGTTTAATTTTTAACCAAACTTCACAAGATTTTTCGGACGTTGAAGTGATTGACTTTGGCGATCCGTCCCTAAGTATGGGAAATAGCTCTAATAATGTTGTTGATGGATCTTTGGGAGTTAAATATTTTCTAAAAAGATTTAAAACAGGAATATCTGTGAAAAACATACTAGAAAGAAATATCTCCAATGAATCTTCAAATATTTTATACGAAAATAAATTGGCTAGAGAGATAAATTTCATTGCACAGTATGATTTTACAATTGATAGCTTGCTTCATATAGAACCACTTTTTGTAGCAAGAAGATTTACTCAAAAGAAAGAAAATTATTATAATTTGTCTGTAGTGGCCAATTATAATAAACTCTACACTTTAGGAGCTACCTACAGAGTTAATAATGATTTATCGCCCAACGCCATTTCTTTAATTGGTGGGTTGCAGTATAATAAATTTTATTTTTTATATAGTCATCAATTATTTGTTGCAGATGCCGATGTGGCAGGAAATAATACAGAGTTTACTGTTGGATATCGCTTTCCATTACGACCTTCAAAAGTATTTGTAGATAATGACTTGGACGGAGTTATCAATAGAAAAGATACATGCCCTGAAGTTTTTGGTCCTAAAAAATACAGCGGATGTCCATTGGAGTTTTGGGCACCTTTACTTGCTTTACAAGCACAAGCTGATGCTGATACTCTAACACTTGATGACTCCCTAATGTTCCGTTTTGACAAATTAAGTGCTGAGCAGGCAGATGGTGTAAAACTTTATCTAATAGATGAAAACGGAGAAGTTATCTATCAAGCTATGAAAACTCAAGATGGCTTTGTTTTCAATTATCTTCCACCAAGTGGTGAATACTATTTTAAAATGGAAAATATGCCAGGTGAATTTGGCTTTGAATATGTTGAAATTTCCTTTTTTGAAGATGATTCTAAAAAAACAATGTTGGCTCATTTAACACAAAACAATGGCATATACATGTTTACAAGAATAATGTCTGACAGTAGTGATGTTGCTAAATTACTTATTATCAATGATGAAAATCAAGTACTTGCTGTTGGAATACAAAAAGATGGTGTTTACGTCTTTAATCACTTGCCTGAGGATAAAAATTATCACTATAGTTTAGTAGAAAGTGATTCTACTAACAATGAAGAATCTTTCCATGTTTCTTATGACTTTGAAGGTCAAGAAGAAACCATAAGAACGGTTTATCATAAAATAAACGGGGTGTATAAATATTCACCACATTTTATAGACAATGAAAATTTTGATGATCTAGTCCTAAGTTTTGAGAGTGAATCAGATGATTATATTTTCAATTTTGAAAAGCTTTCTTCTGATCAAGCAGAAATGGCCAATCTTGTGATGGTAGATGAAGATGGAAATATTCTTTCTACTGCCGAAAAAACTGCTGATGGATTTGTCTTTAATAGAATTCCACCATCTAGTGAATACTTTTACAAGTTGGAAAATATACCTGACGGAGCAGATATTGAATTTATGGAAATCAATATTATTGAATCCGGTATTATTAAAAAAGTAGTGGCTAGTGTTGACGACAACAAGAATGTATTTAATTTCCAAAGATTAAACTCTGACCAATCGGAAATGGCCAATCTTGTGATGGTAGATGAAGATGGAAATATTATATCAACAGCTGAAAAATCCGATGAAGGATTTGTATTTAATAAGTTACCATCTTCAGGAAAGTATTTTTACAAGTTAGAAAATATGCCTGAGGGAAGTGATATTGAATTCTTGGAAGTTACTATTATAGAAAATGGGTTAAAGAGAAAAGTAGTGGCTGATGTAAATTCTAAAGAAAAGTTAGTTAAGCTGGATAATACGAACCAAAAAATAATGAATTCTTTAAGAGCTCTTAATGATGAAAATATTAAATCCATGACAAAAGGTGAAGCTAGAAAAAGAGGCCATTATTTAACAGTTCAAGTAGGAGCATTTAGGTACAGAATGAACGACGAAACTTTAGACTTTATTAATACAAATTATGGAGAAGATTTCCATATAATAAAAGATAAAAGGTTGGAATATGATCTTTATATGTTGGGAAGATATAAATCATTAGAAGATGTGAAGCAAATGAATGCAATAATTAAAGAAGCAGGTTTTTCTGATTGCTTTATAATGGGTGTAGAAAAGAAATCTCCTGCATCTGCTCTAAAAATTATTAAAAGTTTCCCAGGCTATAGATAAATTTTTCTAAACTATTAGTAATAAAAAAAAGACGCCCTTAAAAAAAGCGTCTTTTAGTTTAGTTGCGGGGGTAAGACTCGAACTTACGACCTTTGGGTTATGAGCCCAACGAGCTACCAACTGCTCCACCCCGCATGACAAAGTTAATTTTTGTTTCTATTATTGCAAATTAATATCTGTAAAATGTCACATAAATCTGGTTTTGTTAATATAATTGGAAGTCCTAATGTTGGTAAATCTACTTTGATGAATCAACTGGTAGGGGAAAAGCTTTCCATTATCACTTCAAAAATGCAAACTACTCGTCATAGAATAATGGGAATGGTCAATGATAAAGACTATCAAATTGTTTTTTCTGATACACCCGGAATAATTGACCCTGCATACAGACTTCATGAAAACATGATGAAATTTGTTTCAGAGGCACTGAAAGACGCTGATGTAATTTTAATGGTTACCGATATTTATGAAGATCCTGAAAAAATGCAGGACAGATTAGATCAAATTAACCAACTAAATGTCCCTACTTTATTACTTCTTAACAAAATGGATCTCTCAAACCAAAAATCTGTGGAGATAATGGTCGATTTATGGAAAAGTAAATTACCTAAATCCCAAATACTGCCTATATCAGCACTTCATAATATGAGTATTCAATTTATTTTACCCAAAATTTTAGAATGGTTACCAGAAAACCCACCATATTTTGATAAAGACCAGCTAACCAATAAAAATATGCGCTTTTTTGTCTCAGAAATAGTAAGAGAGAAAATTTTAATGATTTATCAAAAAGAAGTTCCTTATTCTTGCGAAGTAACAGTAGAGGAGTATAAAGAAGACGACAAAATAGTCAGAATAAGAGCCAACATTATGGTTTCTAGAACCAGTCAAAAATCAATAGTGATTGGGCATCAAGGTAAAAAAATAAAAAAACTAGGTATAGAATCTAGAATAGATATAGAATCATTTATTGGCAAAAAAGTACATTTAGAGTTATTTGTCAAGGTTGATAAAGACTGGAGAGATAAAGAAGGCAAACTAAAAAAATATGGATATTGAGTAATATAGTAGCAATTGTAGGGAGGCCCAATGTAGGCAAATCAACTTTATTCAATAGATTAATTGGAGGGCGAAGAGCCATTGTTAAAGAAGTAAGTGGAGTTACCAGAGACAGACACTATGGAAAATCAGAATGGAATGGTAGGCAGTTTTCTGTGATTGATACTGGTGGCTATGTGTCTGGTTCAGATGATATTTTTGAAGGAGAAATAAGAAGACAGGTTAAAATAGCCATTGATGAAGCAACAGTTTTGATATTTGTCGTTGATGTAGAAACTGGAATTACTGATTTAGATGAATCAGTTGCTCAGTTATTAAGAAATTCTAAAAAGCCAATTATAGTTGTGGCCAATAAGGTTGATAACAATGAAAGAATCAACGATACTTTTGAGTTTTTTCAGTTTGGGTTAGAACATGTTTTTGGAATTAGTGCTATTAATGGATCTGGAACTGGGGAAATGTTAGACCATTTAGCAGAACAACTTTACGATGAAAAAGAAGATCAAAATAATGAAATTCCAAGAATTGCGATTGTTGGCAAACCCAATGTTGGCAAATCATCTCTAACCAATGCTTTATTGGGTGAGGATAGAAATATCGTTACCGATATTTCTGGAACTACTAGAGACGCTGTTGACACCCATTTTAATGCTTTTGGTTTTAATTTAACATTAGTTGATACAGCTGGAATAAGAAAAAAGAGTAAGGTTCATGAAGACATTGAGTTTTACTCTGTTATGAGAGCTATTAGAGCCATTGAAGATTGTGATGTTTGTCTTTTTATGATTGATGCTAAAGAAGGTCTTCAAAAACAAGATTTAAGTATTTTTTCAGTAATTGAAAAAAATAAAAAAGGAATTGTACTATTAGTCAACAAATGGGATTCCATTGAAAAAGAAACCATTACAACTAAAGAACACGAGGAAGATATATTATCTAAAATTGCCCCTTTTACAGATTTACCAATACTATTTATTTCAGCACTCAATAAGCAAAGAATTCATAAAGCCTTGGAAACTGCTATGGAAGTATTTGAAAATAGAAAGCAAAAAATACCTACTTCAAAACTAAATGAAGTAATGCTGGCTGCAATTGATAAAAATCCACCACCATCCATTAAAGGGAAATACGTTAAAATTAAGTACATTACTCAACTGCCAACCCATTCCCCAACGTTTGCATTTTTTTGTAATTTACCACAGTATGTGAAAGACCCCTACAAAAGATATCTTGAAAATCAAATTAGAAAAGTATTTAATCTAACAGGTGTACCAATAAGAATAATTTTTAGAAAAAAGTAATTGCTAAAATTGAAAATTAGATTTTATTTTATCAACATAATCTAATTTTTCCCAAGGAAATAATTCAACCTCAATACTTGTTTTTTTACCATCGGCAGAAGTAAACTCTTTAGTTACCTTTTCTGATTTTCTTCCCATGTGGCCATAAGCTGCAGTCTCAGAATAAATAGGACTTCTTAAATTAAACCTTTGTTCAATAGCATATGGTCGCATATCAAATATTTGATTGATCTTTTCAGCAATTTGACCATCGCTTAAGTTTAATTTACCAGTTCCATAGGTATTAATATATAATCCTACAGGTTCAGCAACACCAATAGCATAAGCAACTTGCACCAAAACTTCGTTGGCAACTCCAGCAGCCACTAAGTTTTTAGCAATGTGCCTAGTTGCATAAGCAGCAGATCTATCCACTTTACTTGGGTCTTTTCCAGAAAATGCTCCACCACCATGGGCCCCTTTTCCTCCATAAGTATCTACGATAATTTTTCTACCAGTTAAACCAGTATCTCCATGAGGACCACCAATTACAAATATTCCAGTTGGATTGACATGGTAATTAATTTCCTCATTAAAAAGTGCTTGAATACGAGCAGGAAGTAAAGCTTTAACTCTAGGAACTAAAACGTTGATTACATCAGCTTTTATTTTAGCCAACATTTCAGCTTCTGAAGCAAAGTCATCATGCTGAGTAGAAACAACAATAGCATCAATTTTAATAGGATTGTTATCATCATCGTATGCAATGGTTACTTGAGATTTTGAATCTGGACGTAAATAATTCATTTCTTTTCCTTCTCTTCTTAAAGAGGCCAATTCTTTTAGTAATAAATGTGAAATTTCTAGTGGAAGAGGCATATAGTTCTCTGTTTCAATAGTTGCATAACCAAACATCATCCCTTGGTCTCCTGCTCCTTGCTCTTCATCTTTTGCTCTTTCAACTCCCTGATTAATATCTGGAGATTGCTCATGAATAGCAGAAAGAACTCCACAAGAATTACCATCAAACATATATTCACCCTTAGTATACCCAATTTTATTAATTACATCTCTAGCAATTTTCTGAACATCTAAATATGCTTTTGATTTTACTTCTCCAGCTAACACTACTTGTCCCGTAGTAACTAAAGTTTCACAAGCAACTTTAGAAGAAGCATCAAAAGCAAGAAAATTATCAATTAACGCATCGGAAATTTGATCTGCTACTTTATCAGGATGTCCTTCGGAAACAGATTCAGATGTAAATAAATAGGCCATAATAATTTTTTAAATTGTTATATTATTAGTAGAAGGTCTTGCCATTTTTAGCTTTTTTTGGGTGGTTGCAAGCAATCAAATCATTCCACTAGATTAGTGGCGTAAATGTAAAAAAATCTCTTATTAAATCTGCTTATTTAGTGAGTTTTTTAAATAGGTCTTCCAGCTTATCGTTATGAGCTTTCATCTCTAAAATTAATATATTGTTTTTTTGAGCATATTTTGAAATGGTTTTTCTCAAATCATCCTTTCCCATGTGAGAAAATATCCAAAAATGATCTTTTTGCTCAATTTTAGTTTTAGGAAAAGATTTTTTCAGAGCATTAATTTTTAGTTCTTGGTCAAACTCTACCAATAAAACTTGCTCTCTAGGAAAGTCCTTAATATTTGTTTTTTCTTCTAAATTTTGATCAGCAACAATTTTACCATTATTAATCACTACGATTCTATCACAGATGGATTCTACTTCTTGCATAATATGTGTAGAGAGCATAACAGTTTTATTCTTACCAAGCTCTTTGATTAATAATCTAATTTCATTCAACTGATTAGGATCTAATCCACTTGTGGGTTCATCAAGAATAAGAACCTTTGGATCATGGACAATCGCTTGAGCAATTCCCACTCTTTGTTGATAGCCTTTTGAAAGTTGGCCTATTTTTTTATGTGCTTCTTTGTGAAGGCCTACTTTTTCAATAACATTTTCAACTGCTGTTTTCCAGTTTTTAACTTGATGCATTTGAGCAATAAAACCAATAGATTCCCTTACATACATATCTTCATATAAAGGGTTGTTTTCTGGTAAATATCCAATTTTACTTTTTACTCTAATTTCATTTCTATGGATAGAATCTCCATCTACTAAAACTTCTCCATTAGATGGTTTAATAAAACAAGAAATAATTTTCATTGTAGTAGACTTTCCTGCCCCGTTAGGACCTAGAAAACCAACAATCTCTCCAGAATTAACTTTAAAATTTATTTTATCTAGAGCTAATTGCTCTTGATAATATTTACTAATATTTTGAACTTCTATACTCATTTTACAAATAATGAGTTGCTAAAATAATGCTTAACATCAGAAAAATCTAAATTTTATGAAATGGAAATTAATCTATTGTAAATTTATACAATGCAAAAAGGAACGGTATATAGATCTACAGGAAGTTGGTATGATGTAAAGCTTGAAGATGGAGAATTTACAAAGGCTAGAATTCAAGGAAAGTTTAGAAATTTATCTATAAGAACTACCAATCCAGTTTCTGTAGGAGATAAGGTAGATGTATCAATTAATGATAATAACGAGGCCGTTATAAAAAATATATATCCTAGAAAAAATTATATTATTAGAAAGTCTGTTAACCTTTCTAAAGAAGCTCATATTATTGCCTCTAATATAGATTTAGCTATATTATTAGTCACGGTAGTTAGTCCACTTACCTCTCCAGGTTTTATAGATCGTTTTACGGTTACTGCCGAGGCTTATAATATTCCTTTACTCATAGTTTTTAATAAAGTTGAAATTTATGACTCAAAGGCATTAGCAAAATTAGAGGATTTAGAAAAATCTTACTCAAAAGCTGGTTATCCAACCCTTAGAATGTCAGTTCTTGAAAATATTGGAACGGAGGATTTAAAAAAGAAAATCCAAGATAAATCTGTACTTGTTTCTGGAAATAGTGGAGCAGGAAAATCAACATTGATAAATAATTTAATCCCTGATTTAAGATTAAAAGTTGGAAAAATATCTGAAACTCATAACAAAGGAAAACATACGACTACTTTTGCGGAAATGTTTGATTATAATAGTCAAACTAAAATAATTGATACACCTGGAATAAAAGGTTTTGGTTTAGTAGATTTTGAAAAGGAAGAATTAGCCACTTTTTTTCCAGAAATGCTATCCATATTAAAGCACTGTAAATTTCATAATTGTAAACATATTAATGAACCTGGATGTGAGGTGTTAGAACAGCTTAAAAGCCATAATTTTTCAAACACACGATACCAAAGTTATTTAGCTATGTACAAAGAAGATGAAGACACTAATTACAGAAAAAATAATTACTGATGAGAGTAGTTATTCAAAAGGTAAAAAGTGCCAGTGTAACTGTGAACGAAAATTTAGTTGGAAAAATTAATAATGGATTATTGTTACTTGTAGGATATGAACATGAAGATTCGGAAAATGATATTCTTTGGATTACTCAAAAAGTTATGAATATGAGAATTTTCAATGATCATTCACAAAAAATGAATAGGTCTTTAATTGATACAGATGGAGAAATTTTATTGGTAAGTCAATTTACTTTGCACGCATCTACAAAAAAAGGCAATAGACCTTCATTTATGGCTTCCGCTAAACCAAATGAGGCTAAGAGATTATATCAAAAAACTATTGATGAATTTGAAAAATCTCTTTTAAAAACCATAAAGACTGGAGAATTTGGCGAAATGATGGAGGTGTCTCTTGTAAACGATGGCCCCGTAACAATTATTTTAGATAGTAAAAACAAAGAATAATATGGAAGAAATAACAATTGCTAAAGCTCAAGAAATGGTTGATGATTGGATTAATACCATAGGGGTAAGGTACTTTAATGAACTAACTAATATGGCAATACTTACAGAGGAAGTTGGAGAAGTAGCTAGAATAATTGCTAGAAAATATGGAGAACAAAGTGAAAAAAAATCCGATGAAAACCTTGAACTAGCTGATGAATTAGCTGACGTAATTTTTGTAATTATATGTTTAGCTAATCAGACAGGCATTAACTTGGAGAAGGCCATCATTAAAAATTTAGTTAAAAAAACAAAACGAGATGCACAAAGACACGTTGAAAACAAGAAATTGAGTAGTTAAAATATCTGTTTTTTTAATTGATATTTGAATTATGGCTAAAGAAAAAAAAGAACCAAAAGCAAAAGATCCCTCTAAAAAAAGTAATAAAAATATTATTATACTTATTGTTCTTTTGGTTGTTTGTGGCGTAGCTGCATTTCTTCTTACTGAAAAAACTCCCACAGAAATCAAGGAAAATGTGGAGGTAAAGACTGATATCGATTCTTTAGTTACAGAAGAAATTAATGTTGATTCAACAATGTTAATCGATTCTATTTTACCAGTGGATACTTTAGAGTTTGAAAATATGACTATAGATGAGCCTGAAAAGAAAAAAGTAATCAGAAAAGTTCCTAAAGCACAAATGGATAATAATCCAAAATATTGGATTGTAGTAAAAGGTAGTAATAAGGACACCACGTTTTATACTTTAAAAAACAGAAAAACGGGAACAAAATTATCTAACAAATATTTTACTAAAGAAAAAGCAGAAACAGAGTTAAATAATTTTAGAAATATTATTTCTAATTAGTTTACACAGCTTTATGCCTAAATATTTACCTCTTTTTTTAATCTCCATTTTCTGTTACTGCAATTTGAATTCTCAAATTATTCCAAATAATAGAATGTATGATTGGAGTTCTTTTGGCATAAAAGATACTACAACCTTAAATTTTAACTCCATTGATTTATCAAATTATGGATTATATTCTTCTGGATTGTCTCCAAACGATAGTCTACTATTATCAATAATTAGTACTACTTCTTCGGGTTCAGCAGCAGGTGTTATTTTAAATTTTCCTGCAGGAACTTATTTATTTAATCAAACCATTAGCTTACCTGGAAATATTGTATTAAAGGGAAAAGGAGCAGACAGTACTATTTTAAAATTTGACTTAAATGGGTCTGGTCATTCAATTGAGGTTTCTGGTTCTATTAGTAGTGATACCACTGCTATTATCCAAGATATTTATAAGGACAGCAGTTCTATTTTTGTACATAATACTTCTTCTTTTATTTCTGGAGATTGGATTAGGATTATTCAAAATGATGGTTCTCTAATTAATAATGGCTGGGCCCTGAATACAGTAGGACAAATTGTTAGAATTAGTCAAGTAATAAATAATAAGTTGATTTTAAGCTCTAAACTTAGGATGAACTACAATACCAGTTCTCAACCATACATAAAAAAAATAATATTGAAAGAGAATACTGGTATAGAATGTCTTAAAATAATTAGAGAAGATGTTTCCACAAATCAGGTAAGTAATTTAAAGTTCAGTCGAACAGCAAATTGTTGGGTGTCAGGGATAGAATCTGATAAATGTAATTTTGCCCATGTTGATGTAGAATATAGCTCTAACCATTCAATAAGTAAAAGCTATTTTCATGATGCTCATAATTATGGCAGTGGAGGAAAAGCTTATGGCGTAATGCTCCATTTTACTTCAAATGAATGTTTGGTAGAGGATAATATATTTAATCACCTCAGGCATTCAATGATTCTTCAGGCTGGTGCTAATGGTAATGTTTTTTCCTATAATTATTCATTAGACCCATTTTGGACTGGAGTTTTTTTTCCCTCTAACTCTGCTGGCGAAATAGTTCTTCACGGTAATTGGCCTTATGCTAACTTATTTGAGGGAAATGATGTGGGTAATATTGTGGTAGATAATTCTCATAATGCCAATGGTCCGCATAATACTTTTTTAAGAAATAGGGCTAGGGGATATGGTATATTTTTTAGTGATACCTCATCCCCAGGTCAGCATTTTATTGGAAATGAAATTACCAATG
>NTKH01000040.1 GCA_002457645.1 Bacteroidetes bacterium MED-G20 | reverse complement strand
CTTTTCATTCCATTCAACTGGAATATTAAATGTTTTCTTATAGGAACCCACTGGATTATATCCGTCTGGAATATCTGGTGGATTAGGCTCATCATAAAAACTAAATGGGTATTTAATGTTAGTATAAATTGGAATTCCATATCCATGCAATTGCCAGTTGGAAGGAACAGGAATTTTATTCCAGCTATCTAAATTATATTCATTTTTATAAAATTCTTTTGGTCTTTGTTCAGGAGATTTTGACCATTTAAAAAACCACTGCCCATTCAAAGAAATAAATCTTGAAGAAGCCTTCATCTGTCCCTTTAATGCTAAATCCATTGATTCATATGGAAAGAAAGTAGCCCTAGCAGGTAATTTATTTATTTCTACCACTTGTGGATTCTCTAAGATGGGATCCAAACTTTGTGAGATACCAACATGAGTAAAAAGTATGATTAAAATTGAAATTAAGTTCTTAGAAATTACTCTCTTCATTTTAAATTTTATTTAAAACCCAATATATAAAGGAACCTATCAATTCCAAAATTTTAAATTATCAATTATCAGATTATAAATCTAATTTGAAAAATTCCGTAAACTATTTTGGCTTATACAATACCACAAATCACCCACTTGTTATCATTATTGGTATGTAAACTAACGATATTTGAACAAAGGTGTTGCTAAATTGTAAAATACCTGAATTTGAATTATATTGACCATATGGAAGCTGAAAATAGCTTTATAAGCGTTGACTGGGGAACTTCAAATTTGAGAATTAGATTTATTTCAGATCCTAATTTTCAAATTCAAGGGGAGTTTTTCTACAATCATGGACTAAAAAAAATGAATGAAATTTGGAAAGAATCAAAAGAGATTTTTCCAAACAAAAAAAATTATCTTCTTGAAAAATTAATTGAGTTTATAGACAAAACTTTATTTGAACACTCCAATATTAAGAATATTATTATTTCAGGGATGGCTAGCTCTTCAATAGGATTTCAAGAACTAGATTATTCTCCAATACCATTGGATCTTTTTAACCCTAATATTATTTTAAAGAAAATAAAATGGAAAGGAAAGACTATTTCTTTAATATCCGGAATTAAAAAAAATGACGATGTCATGAGAGGTGAAGAAACCCAAGTGATTGGAATTGCAGAGGAGTTTATCAATCAAGAAAAAGTATTAATTATTATTCCAGGTACGCACTCAAAACACATCTATTGTAAGGATGGAATAATTACAGATTTTAAAACATTTATGACTGGAGAAATATTTAATTCCTTTGCAGAAAATACAATATTATCACAATCTATAGAATATGACAACTTTAATGATGAATATGAAACTTCATTTATAAGTGGAGTTGAGCAAATTAAAAATGGCCGTAGCCTGATAAATGCAGCATTTAAAATAAGGACTAATGATTTATTTAAAATAAATTCTAAAAAGGATAACTATCACTTTCTAAGCGGTTTGTTATTAGGAGAAGAATTATTAAAAATAGATTTAAGTAAAACAAAAAAAATTATTGTTTATGCAAATCCCCAACTAGGAAAAATTTATACCATGGCATTAAAATATCTTGAAACTAATAAAGAAATAATTTGTGTAACCGAAAAAAAACTTGCAAAAAGCCAAGCATTAGGTCAATTTAAAATTTATCAACAATCAATTTCAGAAAAATCTCAGCTATCTAATTATGAAGTTTAACATCGAATTATTTGAAAAAGCACCCATTATCGGAATTCTGCGAAACATCAATGAAGAAACTGTAAAAAGTCTTCTTCCAGTCTATTTTAAAAGTGGATTTAATTCAGTAGAAATAACGATGAATTCACCAAGAGCAGGTGAGATAATTCAAAATTCAGTCAAAGACTTTCCTAAAATGAATATTGGGGCAGGCACTGTTTGCACAATGGAAGAACTTGATTTAGCATGTGATGCTGGTGCTTCATTTATAGTTAGCCCCATTTTGTCTAGTGAGATTATTAAAAAAAGTATTGAAAGAAAAGTTGCTGTTTTTCCAGGAGCCCTCACTCCTACTGAAATTTTCAAAGCTCATTCTTTAGGAGCTACTGCTATAAAAGTATTTCCAGTAACTAGCTTTGGACCCAAATATATAAAAGATTTGATGGCTCCTCTAGACAAAATAAAATTAATACCTGTTGGTGGGATCTCTAAAAATAATATTAAAGCATTCTTTGAAAATGGAAGCTATGGCGTAGGAATGGCAAGTTCACTTTTTTCAAAAAATTTAATTTCTAAAAATTCAACTGAAGAATTATCTAATCATTTTAAATCCATTTTAAATGAAATTCAAGATTAATTTTTTAATATTTTTTTTTCTTTTAATTGCTTGGACTCTTAAAGCTCAAAATCATGATAGGCCAAATGTATTATTTATAATTGTTGACGATCTTAATGATTATGTTGGGGCTTTAAATGGCCATAAACAAACTAAAACTCCAAATATAGATAAGTTATCATCCTCAGCAGTAAATTTTAAAAATGCTCATACAAATGTTCCAGTTTGTCAGCCCTCAAGAAATAGCTTATTTACAGGTATTTTACCCCATCGTTCTAAAGATTTTGGATGGACACCACATTTCAAACAAGCTATTTTAAAGAATCAACCAACTTTTTTAGAATTATTTAAAGAAAATGGTTATTCAACCTATGGGACAGGAAAGTTACTTCATGTCAACAAACGAGAATATTGGACAGAATGGGGAATTCATGAACGCTATAATTATGGACCGCATGCTTCCAATAAAACAAAAGACGGAATTGATGGTCATCCATCTATCCCAGATCCATTTCGATCTATAAATGTTGTAGATGGTTCTTTCTCCTCACTAGAAAATGTACCTACTTATTTGGACAGTTCTGGAAAAAAAATTATGGCTGGCTGGAGATATAATAAAAAAGAAGAATTTAAATACATAAACGATTTAGTGAGAGATCCAATGCCTGATGAGCAACATGCTAGTTGGATGGTTAATAAAATTAGAGAATTAGAAAATACCAATCCTTCTAACCCTTTTTTTTTAGGAGTTGGATTTGTAAAACCTCATACACCTTTATACGCACCAAAAAAATATTTTGATATGTTTCCTCTTGATGAGATTATGCTGCCAGAAATGAAAAATGGCGACAATGATGACACCCATTACAAAGATGTTTATCCCCCATCTGAAATGGGCTTAAGTTATTATAACAAGCTGAAGCTATCTTTTCCAGGAAATGAGGGTTTAAAAAATTTCCTGAGAGCATACTTAGCCTGTATAGCCTTCATGGATGAACAGGTTGGGAAAGTATTAGATGCTTTAGAAAATAGTAAGTTTTCCGATAACACCATAGTTATTTTAACAAGTGATCATGGATGGCAAATGGGACAAAAAGAATACTTGTATAAAAATTCACCATGGGAAGAAAGCACTAAAATTCCAATGATTATTAAAACACCACAAAAACAAATTGGAGAAGTTCTTGAACCTGTTTCACTAATAGATATTTATCCAACTTTTATTGACTTATGCAAACTACAAAAAACAAGTTCAGAAAGTAATTTAGAATTAGATGGAAACTCTTTACATCCGCTTCTTGAAAAACCAAATTCTAAAACTTGGGCTGGGAGTGATGGGGCTTTAACTCTTTTGGGCGTTGGAATAAATAAGCCAATTGATGGTTTAGGAATAAATAAGAATAAGTCTGCATCATGGCATATAGAAATCATAAAAGATTTGGATAATTCTTATTTGAAAAAGCAAAATTATACTCTCAGGACAAGAGATTATAGATATATTCTTTATAAAGATGGTAGCGAGGAACTTTATGATCATCATAATGATCCCAAAGAATGGAATAATCTTTCTTCAAAAAAAAATTACCAAAAAGTAAAAGATAAACTTCGAAAGCAATTACTTAGTAAAATTAAAACTTAAAAAAATTACACTGATATTATCATTAAATATTATAATTAGTCCTTAATTAAGTTAATTATTAAGCATTCTAAGATAATTAATAAACTAAATAAAATTGGTTAATAATCTAATTTGCGTTTAAATAACAAAATCATGATCAATAAAAAAATATTAAGCATTTGTATTATGGTTGTGGGCACTACTTTTTGTGTAGCTCAAAACCAAAAGCCAGAGTATAGAAATAACTTTGAAAGTTATGAAGAAGGTACAATTCTTACGGAGCCGGGCGTCAAAAAAAGATTGTTCACTTGGGGAGATAAAACTAAGTTTAGTTCTGTAAATACTGAAGGAAAGGGAAATAAAGGGAGTAATGGGTACGCTGAAAGCAGTACAAATGAAGGTGTTTATTGTGTCAAATACTTTACACTCGAAGCAGGAACAACTTACAAATGGAAAGTTGCCGTTAAAATTGAAGGAGATGTTCCCAGTTTTAAAAGAAAATATTCTTTAAAAGTTTCGTCTGGAAAAGGTGACAAAGCATTCAAATATATAGATAAAAGTATTGATGATCCAGAACCCGGCAAATGGATAGAGTACAACAATGAGTTTACTGTCAAAGAGGGATATGAAAAATTAAATGTTTTAGTTTATCGATGGGGAGGAGACAATAAATTATGTATTGATGATTTTGTATTGAAAAAAATGAATTAAGTATTTAAAATTCTTATTGTAAAAAAACAATAAAATATATTTACATATAATTTGTAACCAAAAAATAATTAGTAATAAATAAAAAAGAATATGAAAAAGTTTATAATTATAATTTCAATGATAAGTTTTACTTCGTCTTTATTAGCTCAACAGATACTGTTTTTTGACGATTTTGAAGGATACAATGATGGAGACTCTGTGGTTAACTTAAGTAACTTTCAGGGTTGGGGTGCCAATGGTAGTGGTGTAGCTGTTAATGATCCTGGAAATGGTGCAGGTGGATCAGATCAATATTTTTCAAGCACAGATGGATATATGGCATTACAAATCATAGACTCTGTTGTTCCAGGTGAATCATATAGATTTAGTATGAATGGAGCACTTACTGGATGGAATCAGAATGGAATAAAATTTCAAATCATACAATTAAATGGTACAGGAAATGCCGATGATTCAATTCATGTTGATTTTACATTGGGAAGTGTTGGTGCAGGACAACAAAATGTATTTAAATTAATTGATACTCTATTCACAACTTCAACTTATGATACTGGAAATTTAGCATTTAGAATCACAAAAAATTGGGGGCCTTCTTATAAAATAGATAATTTTAAAATTGAATGCACTACATGTTCACCTCCTGTAAATCCTTATAATGTTACGCTAAAAGTTAATACAAGTAATATTACGGTAGGTTCAAACGGAATGTATGCTGGAGGAGGATTTTTAGGTGGATCTGATGCTTTACAGCTAACTGATGCCGACGGTGATGGTACTTGGGAGGGAGTTGCAACTTTATTACCTGGAACTGGGCCAAATTATTATGCTTTTTTCAATAGTCCAAATGGAGATAGTGATTGGGGAACTAAAGAGGATTTGAGTGGCCAACCATGTGGAATTACATCTAATTTTGATGACAGAGTTCTTCCAATCATTACTTCTGACACAATAATTCAACATTGCTTTGGAAGTTGTGAATCTGATGGCTCTTGTCCTACTTCTCAAGTAACAGAGAATGAGGATATTGGCTTTTCTTTATTTCCAAATCCTAGCTCCAATAATGCTGTTGTAACTTGTATTAAAACTATTAACAGATTAGAACTAAGAGATATTAAAGGAAAGGTTATATTTGAAGAAACTAATATTGATAAAAAATATACAATTGATTTAACTAAATACCCTTCAAATGTCTACTTTTTGAGAGTATTTACGGATATGGAAGTTATTACTAAAAAATTAGTTATTAATTAATAATACCTCAACATTTAATGTACAATCACATTGTTTTTTGGAAATTAAAAGGAAATGAGGAAGAAAAAGAAAATTTATCTAGAACGGTAAAAGCTAAACTAGATTCACTACCAGCTCTAATTCCTGAAATAATAAAATACGAAACTGCTATTAATATTGGTAATTATGGTGCTTCATTTTATGATATTTCACTAATATCAACTTTTAAAAGTGAAGCGGATTTTTGGAAATACACGAAATATCAAGAACATGATGAAGTAGTAGATTTTATTAAAACAGTTCAGGATTCTGAGCATATTGTAGATTACATAACATAATTAATTCACCGGAAATATCTTATGGAAACTAAAATAACTAAAGTAGAGACTTACATTGTAAGAGATAAACTTTCACAAAGTTTTTATTTTTCTCAATGGAAATATTCAGAGAGATGTATTTGCTTAGTTAAAATTACGGATTCTAATGGGCAATACGGTTGGGGTGAGGGATATGGACCTGCATCAGTTTTAGAAGCTGGAATCAAATTACTAAAACCTCTATTAATCGGCGAAAACCCTTTGCATAACGAAGTTATATGGAATAAAATGCATCGTAAAACTCTTGATTACGCCAGAAAAGGTGTTCTTATTGCTTCCATTAGTGCCATTGATATAGCTGTAACGGATTTAAAAGGTAAGAATCTTGGACTTTCAGTAGCTAATTTACTTGGAGGTTCTCTTAGAAAAAAAGTTCAACCTTATGCAACTGGAATGTATTTTTCAGATTTAAAAAACCCATCAAAAAACTATCAAAAAGAAGCTGAAAAATATATTAATATGGGCTTTAAAGCCATCAAAATGAAAGTAGGATTGGGTGTCAAGCAAGATTTTCAAAATGTAAAGCTCATGAGAGAAATTATTGGGGATGATATTATGCTTATGATTGATTCTAACCATGCATACAGCTACAATGAAGCACTTTCTCTTGCAAAAAAAGTTGAGCAATTTGATATTTCATGGTTTGAGGAACCTCTCTCTCCAGAATATTACGAACAGTACGCTGAACTAAGGAAAAATACAATAATCCCAATTGCTGGAGGAGAGTGCGAATATCTTCGATTTGGGTTTTTACAATTATTGAAAAATAAATCTTTAGACATTCTTCAGCCAGATATTTGTTCATGCGGTGGAATAACTGAAGCCAAAAGAATTGCAGCACTAGCTAATAGTTATGGAGTTCCTATTGTTCCTCATACGTGGGGCTCAGGAATAGGAATCCATGTAGCACTCCAGTTTATAGCCAATTTAGAATCAATTCCTGGAAGATTAGTTGAGGCCCCTTTTCTTCTTGAATACGATCAAACAGAAAATAGAATAAGAGATTATTTGACAATTCCAAAAATAGAAATCAAGGAAGGAGAAATTAAAATTCCAAACAATCCTGGATTAGGGGTTGATGTAGATGAAAGATTTCTTTATGATTTTACAGGCTCCGATGAAATAGATATAAAAAAAGTAGTAAGTTAATTTTAAAAATAGATATGCATTTTGGATATAAAAAACTTTACATCGGTGGTGGTCTTCATGACGCTGAAGATGGTTCTAAACAAAAAGTAATATGCCCTGCTAATGGATCAGAAGTTGCAGAGATTGCTGAAGCAGGAGAAAAAGACGCTGTAAAAGCTCTAAAAAGTGCTCAACAAGGATTTTTATATTGGTCTAAACTTTCTCTAAAAGAAAGGACCTCATGGATGAATAAATTGCGAAAAGCAATATTAGAGAAGGAGCGTGTCCTTAGGCTTGCTATGATTTATGAAATGGGGAAAACATATGAAGGATCTTATGAGGATATAGAAGCACTCTCAAATGCTCTCGACTGGTATCCCAACGCAATGAAAAATTACCGTGATGAACAGATTTTAGATTATGAAGGAACACATTCTCATAAAATGATTCACAAACCGGCAGGTGTGGTGGTAGCCTACTTAGCTTGGAACTTTCCATTATTAAATGTGGCTTTTAAACTAGGTCCAGCTTTAGCTTCTGGATGCTCTATAATTATTAAACCTTCTGAAATGTCTCCACTTTCTGCTTATATTTTAGGAGAAATTCTTCACGAAATCAAATTTCCAAAAGGAGTTGTTAATATTTTATGTGGGCCTACAAAGCAAGTAGCACAGATTTTGACTAGAAGTACTATTCCAGCTGTTCTAACTATGATTGGTTCTACCGCTACAGGAATGAAAATTATTTCTGAAAGCACTACATCTATAAAAAAACTTGGAATGGAGCTAGGTGGAAATGCTCCCTTCATTATATTCGAAGATGCCGATTTAAAAAAAGCTCTTGACCTTGCCATTGGTTTAAAATTTGGCAATTGTGGACAAATTTGTGTGGCTGCCAATAGGTTTTTTGTTCATGAAAAAATTTATGATGATTTTATTAAATCTTATATAAAACGTTCATCGGAAATAAAACTAGGTTTTGGAGAAAAATCAGATGCAGATATGGGTCCTCTAGTCCGTTCCGAAGATGTTAATAGAATGAAATTACTTATAAAAGATGCTATTTCTAAAGGGGCTGAATTAAAGTATGGTGGAAAAGTTCCCAAAGAAAAAGAAAGTAACGGTAATTGGTTTGAACCCACTGTAGTTACAGGGCTTACAACAGAAATGGATTTATTTAAAAAAGAGACTTTTGGCCCCATTGCACCTTTTATGAAGTTCAGTTCAGAAGATGAAGTTTTAGAACTTGCTAACCAAACAGAATATGGATTAGCATCTTATATTTTTACCAACAATCATGAACGAATTGAACGATTTTCTAATGAACTTGAATTTGGGGAAGTTCAAATAAATGGTGTTAAATACGCAATCTACCTCCCACATGGAGGAATAAAAAATAGCGGAATTGGTCATGATTGTTCTCATTTAGCACTTGAAGATTATTTAATTAAAAAACGAGTTTCTAACGCTTTATAATAACAATTTATATATGGATAACATATTGCCTTTTTTACTAATTATTATTGCAAGTTTATTTCAA
Organism: Bacteroidetes bacterium MED-G20; assembly: GCA_002457645.1. Classification (GTDB taxonomy): domain Bacteria; phylum Bacteroidota; class Bacteroidia; order Flavobacteriales_D; family Parvicellaceae; genus MED-G20. Next base: position 4,893 of record NTKH01000040.1, on the reverse strand, counting down.
GGATCGTTTGGTCTTGGTATGAAGTACATGAATCCACTTAAATGGGAATCTTGGTGGGTAGTTCATGTTTTTATAGCTATGGTTCTTTTTCCAATTATATGGACATTTATTGCTGTTCCCGAATCTTTTGCAATAATTGACCAAGCCTTTAATAATAGTAATTCAGAAGTTGTTAAGGCTGTGAATTTAGCGATGTTCTTTGGATTTGCTTGGGGAATAGGAGGCATTTTATTTGGAGTTAGTGTTCCATATATAGGTCTATCTCTAACTATGGGTATTGTAATGGGACTTGCTGGAACATTAGGTGCATTGATTCCGCTAATGCAAATTGAGAATGCTGTTAATACACCTCAATTTCCTTATTTGATAGGTGGATTGTGTATTTCACTTTTAGGGATTGCTTTTACTGCTAAAGCAGGAATAGATAGAGATAAAATTACCAATAAAGACAATAAAAATAGTTCCATAATAATTAAAGGAATATTAATAGCTGTTGCATGTGGAGCACTTTCCTCTCTTCTTGCAGTGGGCCACACAGGAGTAAATGATGATATTGCTACAATAGCATCTCAATACAATGTAAAGGAAAGAAATGCAAGTTTAGTTGCATGGCTAATTGTATTCATAGGAGCATTTGCTATGAATATTTTATATGCTGGATTTTTATTATTGAAAAATAAAAGTTTTAATTCATTTTTAGTGATTAACTCTAAAAGAGCATATGGATGGGCTATCCTTTCCGGTCTATGTTGGTTTGCCGCACTTGGTGTATATGGACAAGGAGCTGCATTAATGGGTAGTTTAGGAAACATTATTGGTTGGCCAATGTTGTTAGGATTATCTTTAATTATTAGTAATTTTTGGGCTTATAAAGCTGGAGAATGGAAAAATGCCAGTGGACCGTTCAAAACTCTTTTAATAGGATTATTTATTTTAGTTCTTGCCAGTCTAGTACTTGGATACTCCAATACAGTATCTTAAATCAGTAATATTGAAATTATTTTAAATACTTATGATAGTTTAATCTGAAATTACTTGCAGATAATCCTTTAATTATTTTAAAAATCCTATTAAAAGTTGAGACCGAATTGAATCCAGTTGAATAACAGATTTGAGATATTTTTTGATCTGTATTAATAAGAAGTTGACAGGCCTTATTTATTCTAAATTCTCGTATAAAATTGAAAGCAGTGTTTCCAGTGTTTTCTTTGAAATATCGACAAAAAGAATTAGTTGTCATATGAATAAGAGCTGCTAGGTCTTCTAGCCTAATATCTTCATTGTAGTTTTGAGTAATATAATCAATAACTAGTTGAGTACGTTCTTTATCCTTGCTTGCTAAACCAATGTTGAATGATTCACTTGCCAAATAATTAAAATCTTCATTTTCAGATAAAATACCAAGAACTTCTATTAAGTTAATTAACTTATTTACTCCTTGGCTTTTTGACAGTTGAATTAACTTTCTTTTTACATTTTTAACAGCTTCAGAATTAAATAAAATACCTCTAGCTGAACGTTTTAGTAAATTATCAACTGTTGTCAGTTCTGGAATTTTAAATAATGATATATCACTTAAACCATAGAGAAATTTAACTACAATATAATCAACTTCTTTAGTTTCATCTTCTTCATTACGAAATAGATGAGGTAAATTACTTCCCATAAGAACAAGTTGATTATCCCCAAATTGAGACATATTATCTCCAACAACCCTAACTCCCTGCCCTTTGATTATAAGTAACAGTTCAATTTCGATATGATAATGCCAATTATTCCCAAAATAAGGAGTTTTTCTGCGCTCTGCTAAAAATGAATCTGTAGGGGATAATAATTTAATATTGTTGTAAGCAAGTTTCAAATTTTATAAATTTTTAATCAATATAATTATCTGTTCTTTTTTGAAGTCTGATTCTCATTTCCTTAACTATTTCTCTATAATTTTTGTCTTCAGCAAGATTTTCCCATTCATTACTATCTTTTTCATGATCATAAAGTTCCTCGCTGCCATCGAAATATTTAATATATCTATAACGCTCTGTACGTATTGCTAGATGTTGCTTTTCAGGAAGTTTTGACTTCCAACTTGCCACTACAGTCAAAGCTTCTTCAGGTCCATCCCAAGTTTCAAGTTCAGGCTTTTCAACAAAAGGTTTCAAACTAAATCCATTTGGGTTTTTACCTTTTTCACTTTTTAAAGTATTTCCTTTCAATGAGCAATAGTCAGAAATAGTTGGGAAAATATCAATTAAACTAACAGGGTGAGCTACTGTTTTTCCAGCATTATTATCATTATTGGGCTGTCTAATAATTAGTGGAACTCGTGTTGTTTCTTCCCATAAATTATATTTCCATAAGTGGTCTTTTTGACCTAATAAATATCCATGATCACTGAATAAAATTACAATAGTATTTTTGGCATAACTACTTTTATCCAGAGCATCTAATACCCTACCGACCATCTCATCTGCAAAATTTATACTTGCTAAATATGCTTGAGTGAAAATTTTTAATCCTTTATCTTCCGAACCATAACCTTGGCTTAATAGCCTCCATGCTTTATGTCCTCTTGTCTCTTTTAAATTTTCACTGAACTTAGTATCTATTAAATCATCCTTCAATTTTTCAGTAATTTTAATTTTATTTAAAGGGAATTTATCATAGTATTTCTTGGGAACCACTAAAGGGGTATGTGGCCTTATAAAACCTGTAGCTATAAAAAAAGGTTGGTTATTGTTTTGGTTTTGTTTTATCCAATCTATCTTTTTCTCAAACCATTCTGCACTCATTTCATCAGTCAATAAATCTCTTTCCGACTCGCTCACATAATTAAAATGTCGATTGGTTTGCCAATTAGAAAACCTCCAGCCCTTATATCCAGGTCCAGAGCTAGAAGAATCGATTTCAGGAACGTCAGAAAGTGGGACAAATGTGGCATCTAATGGTCCTAATTCCTTAGCCATTTCCGCAGGGTTAGATGGATGACCTATGGCTTTTTTCCCATTGTAAGCAACAGGACCGTAATCTGCTGGAACTCCTTTATCATCCCAAACATTTTTAGGATTGGAATGAAAAACTTTTCCACTTTGAAAAACCATGTATCCATTTTCTCTCATATATTCTGGAATGGACTTAGAATTAATAAAGGTTTCTTGCTTAAGTGCATTTCCAAAGCCCCAAATTCCTGAACTCAGTGGGTGAACTCCTGTCATGAAACTCGCTCTGGAAGGGCTGCATACTGGAACATTTGAATGAGCATTATTGAAAAGTACAGATTGGGAGGCTAATTTATCAATATTGGGAGTCAGGGTTTGTGGATGTCCTTTCATTACTCCAATAAAATCATTAAGATCATCTAAAACAATCATGACAACATTGGGTTTTTCTTGTGAAAATAAGTGAAGTGAATTACAAAAAATAATAGAAGTGAAAAGGATCTTAAATAATTTCATAGTAGATTATTTTTTAGTTCTGTAAGAATATATGTTATAATTAATTTTTCTTATGTATTTGATTAATTCATAGTAGGGTGTATCAGTTTCAGATAGGACTCCGCAATTTGCATTTTCACCTTCATATCCCCTTCCAGCAGTAGTTGAATTGGCCCACATAAACCAATGAGCACCAATACAATTTGTAGTATTTAAAGCACTTTCTATAAAGTTTTCATATTTTTCTCCTCTGTTTCGCTGGCTTGATGCATGCCCAAGGCCGGGATAAAACTTCCCAACATCTAAAGCTCCAAAATTAAATTCTGATATTATAAAAGGCTTATCTATTTCCTCTTTTCCTGGAAAATGAAAATCATTTAATTCATTTACATATTGGTTAAAAGAAAGTACATCTACATATTTTGATGCGATTACAATATTGTATTGATTTCTATGTTTTTTTCTTCCTCCTGCATGCCATCTACATCCTAAATAAAGTTTTTCTGGACTGTGGTTGTTTATTGCTTCTTTAATTGTTTTAAAATATTTTTCGCAAAATTGAATGTAAAATTTAACATTAAAATCTTTTAAATTAGAAAGAAACTTATCCCCTTCAAAATCTTCAAATTCTTTCCAAGAAATAAAATTTGAACCACATTTCTTGTTCAATACTTCAATCTTAACAAATTCTTTTTTTAGCTCTTTAACATATTTTGATTTGGTAGCAGTACTTTTTTTAAACTTAAACATTTCCAAAACAAAATTATTTGGATCATACCAAGTAAGTTCGTTATCAACAAAAAAACCTATAAAAAAAGAATCATTTTTAGCACTGGCTGAAACTCTTTTAATATTATTATTTACAGTGCTTTTCCAATTTTCATTAAAAACATCAGGAAGTTTATTATTTACCTTATACTTTAAAGTACCAACAGAGAGGGTATAGGGAACTTTTTGGTCATCATTAGCTTGAATAACATCAATATTACTCCATCCGCCCATGGTGTTCATACCCCAACTTTTCATTCTTTTTAAAGATCGATTTAAATATAAATCTGAAGAGCCATACTTTATTGATAAAATTAAATCTCCAAAATTGTATTTATTACCATTATAAAAATTGCTTTTGTCTCTGTTTGGTAAGTCTTCAAAAAAATGTCTTCTACCATTAACGGGTGTAGCAATATTAAATTTTCCAACTGAATTAATCCCACTCGACCAAAACAAATAACCCTCAGGATCAATAAACCACCATTTATCATCAATTTTCTCCACTCTAAAATGCCCAGTACTATTGAGTTTTGAACCTTGTATATGTCCTCCAAACTTGTTCCATTCATCTGAAATTGGATTCAATTTTAAATCTTCATCTTCAATTTGTATTTGAAATTTTAGTTGCTTATCATTTTTTATTTTTTGAGGCCAGTCTCCATGCTTATATTGTCCATATTTATCAATGAAA
>NTKH01000004.1 GCA_002457645.1 Bacteroidetes bacterium MED-G20 | reverse complement strand
ATGGAGAATCTCCAAAAGCAACTTTTAGTGACGACACCAATAAGAAATTAGAAGCAGCTGTAGCTTCTTTAATTGAAAATAAAGCAAATTCCCTCGTTGTTGCAGGATCTAATGATCCCAATGTCCAAATGTTGGTCAATAAAATAAATTTCAAGCTAGAAAATTACGGTAATACAATTGACACAAACAACACGGTAAAATTATTTAATGCAAACGATGAAGAAGTAGAAGCTTTTCACAGTGAACTTTTAAATGGAGAACTTGACGGGGTGCTTTTTTATGGAGTTAATCCAGTATATTCTCTTCCAAATAGTGATAAAACTTCAAAGGCAATTAAAGACTTAGAATTATCAGTATCTTTTTCTGAGTATCTTGATGAAACATCTTCTCTTTGTAATTTTGTTTGTCCAGATCATAATTATTTAGAGTCTTGGTGTGATTTAAATCCCGTAGGAAAACATTTCTCTATACAACAGCCCTTAATCAGACCTCTTTATAATACTAGACAATCACAAGAATCATTGTTGGTTTGGTCTGGGCTTGCTCAAAGATCTAATTCTGAGAGTCAGGCTTTTTATGATTTCATTAAAAAATATTGGTTAGAAAATAATATAGGCGACCAAAATTCCTATACTGGATTCACTGATTTTTGGAATTGGACTGTTCATAATGGGTTTACCAATCAAGTTGGTAATAGTGAAATAGTAGAATTAATTTATAATGATTATCCAATCAAAATCACTAATCAATCAGAAAATAAAGACTGGGAATTTACAATTTATCAAAAAGAGCTAGGAGTTGGACATCATGCCGCCAACCCTTGGTTACAAGAACTTCCTGACGCCATTTCAAAAATTGTTTGGGATAATTATATTACAATGGCTCCATCTGATTGTTACAAGTTATTTGAAATCGATACTTCAGATTCTAAATCTGCATGGGACGGAATTCATTTGGGACAAGAAGAAAAAGCCTTTGTAGCAACTGTTAATGTTAATGACATTAATATTAAATTACCGGTTTATCCACTCCCTGGTCAAACCAGTGGAACTATTGGAATTTCTATGGGCTATGGAAGAGGAGAAAATAGTGAAGATATTGGTAAAGCTGCATTTCAATCTGATGAATTTGGAAACCATTTAGCTGATGATAATGGTGCTCTAGTTCCAGTTGGAGCTAATGCTTTTAAGTTGTGTAGTTTTAAAAGTGGATTTTTGAATTATAATGGTTTTGCAAATGTTTCGGCAACGGATGAAAGGTATGCTCTTGCTAGCACTCAAACTCACCATACTATTATGGGAAGAACATCAATTGTAAAAGAAACTACTTATGATTTTTGGAAGGATAACCATGAATTTAATCAAGAATCTTACAACCCAAAAGTTAAATTACACAGCCACGCAGAAGGTGGACATTCTGAAGTAAATGCCACAGAATACTCTTTATGGGACGAACATCCTGTAGAAAATGTTGGACATCGCTGGGGGATGGCTATTGACTTATCATCCTGCAATGGATGCGGTGTTTGTATAACTGCTTGTCATTCAGAAAATAATGTTCCAGTAGTCGGTAAAGATGAAGTCAGAAGATCAAGAGATATGCAATGGTTAAGAATGGATAGATATTTTTCTTCCATTGAAGATGATAATAGAAAAAGTTGGGCCAATTCTGATAAGGTAGAAGGTGATTTTGATTATGGGAAATTAGAAGTACCTGAAGACAATCCATCAGTAGTTTTTATGCCAATGCTATGTCAACATTGTAATCATGCTCCGTGTGAAACAGTTTGTCCTGTTGCCGCAACTACTCATAGTAATGAAGGTTTGAACCAGATGACTTATAACAGATGCATAGGTACTAGATATTGTGCAAACAATTGTCCCTATAAGGTAAGAAGATTTAATTGGTTTAATTACCGTGATTACAGAAAATTTAAGAATTTTAATCCAAATCAAGATCAGATGGCAAGGATGGTCCTTAATCCTGATGTAGTTGTTAGGTCTAGAGGAGTAATGGAAAAATGTAGCTTTTGTGTTCAAAGAATACAGTCTGGAAAATTAACTGCTAAAAAAGAATCCCGTCCAGTTATTGATGGAGATGTTATTACAGCATGTTCAGATGCTTGTCCAAATGACTGTATCACCTTTGGGGACTGGAATGACCCTGAGTCTAAAATTAGAGAAGAATCTAAGTCTGATAGATCTTACCAAGCTCTTGAAGAGGTTGGAATTAAACCAAATATCTGGTACCAATTGAAAGTTCGTAACAACGAAGATGAGCTAGCTATAAATTCATATAATAACGAATCTCATTCTGAATCTCATTAAATAGAATATTAAAATGCATAAAGAATCAGATATACGATTACCACTTATTTTAGGAGATAAATCTTATAAAGATATTACCGATGATATTATCCGTCCAATTGAAGCAAAGGCTCCAAAATTATGGTATTTATTGTTTACAATTTCCATAATAATAGCACTTTGGGGTATTGGATGCATTGTTTATTTATTAGGAACAGGTGTTGGGGTTTGGGGTTTGAATAAAACTGTTGGATGGGCATGGGATATTACTAATTTCGTTTGGTGGGTAGGGATTGGTCATGCAGGAACTTTAATCTCTGCAGTACTACTTTTATTCAGACAAAAGTGGAGATTTGCTATAAATAGAGCTGCAGAGGCCATGACTATTTTTGCTGTTTTCATGGCAGGTTTATTTCCACTAATTCATATGGGACGACTTTGGTTAGGTTATTGGGTATTTCCACTTCCCAACCAGTTTGGATCTCTTTGGGTTAATTTTAATTCTCCCTTGCTTTGGGATGTATTTGCTATTTCAACTTATCTTTCTGTTTCTTTAGTTTTTTGGTATATAGGACTTATTCCAGATTTTGCAACAATTCGAGACAGAGTAACCAAGCCTATATTTAAAAAAGCTTACAGAATTTTAAGTTTTGGATGGACTGGAGATGCGAAAGCGTGGAACAGATTCGAGCAAGTGTCTTTAGTTTTGGCAGGTCTAGCTACTCCATTAGTATTCTCTGTTCATTCAATTGTTTCGTTTGACTTTGCAACTTCTGTAATTCCTGGTTGGCATACTACAATTTTTCCACCCTATTTTGTTTCTGGAGCAGTATTTTCAGGTTTTGCAATGGTACAGACTTTAATGTTGATATTAAGAAAAGCTTATAAGTTAGAAGCATACCTACACGTCAAACATATTGAGTACATGAACATTGTAATTATCGTAACTGGTTCTATTGTAGGGGTAGCTTATATAACTGAATTATTTGTTTCTTGGTATTCTGGAGTAGAATACGAGTCCTATGCATTTTTAAATCGAGCTACCGGACCATACTGGTGGTCTTACTGGGCGATGATGACCTGTAATGTCATCTCACCCCAATTATTTTGGTTTAAAAAACTTAGAACTAGTCTAATGTTTTCTTTTTTCATGTCCATTATTATTAATATAGGAATGTGGTTTGAAAGATTTGTAATTATTGTTACATCCCTTCATAGAGACTATGTTCCATCATCATGGACTTATTTTCATCCAACATGGGTTGACATTGGCGTCTACATGGGAACTCTAGGAATATTTTTTGTTTTTTATTTATTATTCTCAAGATATTTCCCTGTTTTGCCCATAGCAGAACTTAAAACTATTTTGAAGTCCTCAGGTAAAAATTACAAAGAGGGATATGGAAAAGGAAAAGGTTATTGGGATAAACACTCAGCCCATTAAAAACTAATTATGGCAGATAAAGTAATATTCGCAATGTATGATGATGATGATAAGCTGATGGACGGAGCCAAGCATTTAGTAGCCAACAAGGTTAAAGTTTCTGATGTTTATTCTCCTATGCCATTGCACGGAATAGACGCAATAATTGGGGTGGAACATACACGATTAGCTATTACAGCTTTTTTATATGGCCTTACTGGCACTATGTTAGCTATAATTGGAATAAGATATATGATGATTATTGACTGGCCCATGAATATTGGCGGTAAACCCAACTTTAGTTTAAGGGAAAATATGTTGTCATTTGTTCCCATATTTTTTGAATTTACTGTATTATGTGCTGCCCATGGCATGGCAATTACTTATTTAATTAGAAATAAAACACTACCCGGAATGCCACCAAGAAATCCTGATCCAAGAACTACTGACGACAAATTTATCATGGAAATAAAAACTTCAGAGAACTCACATGTACCTGAAAAAGATTTATCTAAGCTTATAAAAGATACGGGCTTTATTGAGATTGAAGAAAAAAATATATTATGAATAAGTTAATTGTTTCCTTATTTAAACTTTTCTTTATAACACTAGTGTTTACAGTTCTAAACTCATGTGTTAAAGATCCTGACTCTCCAGGCTACGAATATGTAGATGACATGTTTCGGTCTCAAGCCATTGAAGCATATCTTGATTATGGTTTGGTAGGAGATAAAACTAATGATTCATTAAAGAACACTATTTCAGCAAGAATTCCATCAAAAGGGACTATACCCTTTAGTAGAAATAAGAAAATATCTGAAATCAATATGCCGTTTTATTATGGGGCATCTGAAGAAGAAAGAATTAGAGCAGGAGAAGAGGTTTCCCTTCCTGTAAATTATTATATAAATTCCTCAATACAAGAAAAAAACATTGCTGAAGGAAAGCGACTTTATGGATTGTTTTGTGCTCATTGTCACGGAGAAAAGGGAAACGGAGACGGTAAAACAATTACAATAGGAGGTTATCCTGCAGCTCCGCCGGCTTATAACACATTAAAAGATAGAAAACCAGGATCTGTTTTTCATACCATTACGCATGGAAAAAATGCAATGGGGCCACATGCTTCACAGCTTAACAAAGATGAAAGATGGAAAGTGGCAATGTATGTAAGGACAATGCAGTTTGATGGAGATATTAACTTAGAAGAACTAATTTCTGAAAATCTAGAAGATAATAAATAATATAAAATGAACTATACAATTTCAGATAAAGCAAAAAAAGTAACCCTTGGCCTTGCAATAGTTGGTTTGGTATTATTGGTTATTGGTTTTTCTCAACAAAAAGAATATGTTTATGCAAAAAAAGTAGATAATCATACTGTTGAAATAATATATAACGGTCATGCTGATGTTGAATCTCAGGACAATCTAAAAGAAAGTATCAAAAATAAGATGTCTGGATATGAATTAGATTTTCATGATGCATCTCATGGCAGCAGTCACATTGAACATCTAGAAGATTCCCACGCCCATCATGGTCCAACTTTTAATTGGAATATTCATATAAAACATCTAGAAAATCACAACAGTTCACTTTTATCTAATCATGAAAGTGGTGCTGACATTTTAGTCAATAAAGTAGAAAGCGGTGAAGTTTCTTTTTTTGATTCAGGTTTAAGAAGATTCTGGTCTAATTTACTGGTCAATGGATTTTTCTTTTTTGGAATTGCTCTAGGAGCTTTATTCTTTCTGGCTTTACATTATGCTACTGAATCTGGATGGGGTGTAGTTTTATTGAGAGTCACTGAGGGAATCATGACTGCAATGCCTATAGGTATGGGTGTTTTAGTAGTAGTATTTATAGCAGGTTCTCTTGGAATTCACCACATATATCCGTGGATGGATTCTGATTTACTTAATCCTAATTCAAGTCATTTTGATCCCATAATTTATGGAAAAAAAGCTTATTTGAATATCCCTTTTTTCTGGATAAGAGTTGCAGCATACTTTACTACTTTTGTTTTGTTTTTAAGGTGGTTTAAAAAGAAATCAAGACAAGAGGATTCGGAAGGTGGTACAACAACTCATTTTAAAATGTATAGAAGAGGAGCTTTATTTTTAGTTTTCTTTGCCGTGTTTTCTTCTACTATGTCATGGGATTTCATTATGTCTATTGATACTCATTGGTTTAGTACTTTATTTGGTTGGTATGTTTTTTCAGGGATATGGTTAAGCGGAATGATTATGGTAATGATGATTACGCTTTATTTAAGAAAATCTGGATACTTACCTTTTGTTAATGAAAGCCACATTCATGATGTAGGTAAATATATGTTTGCTTTAAGTTTTCTCTGGAGTTATTTATGGTTTTCTCAGTTCATGTTAATTTGGTATTCAAATATTCCAGAAGAAGTGATTTATTTCACTGAAAGAATTGAAAACTACAAACTGTTATTCTTTGGAACATTTATTGTCAACTTCTTTTTCCCGATGGTATTTTTTATGTCAAGAGACACCAAACGATCTGCTGGATTTCTTATAGTTATTGGCTTAATGATATTTATTGGCCATTGGTTTGATGTATTTAATATGGTAATGCCAGGCACCTTATTTGATCAGTGGGAAATCGGATTATTAGAAATAGGCATGTTCCTAATGTTTTTAGGCATTTTCGTGTATACTGTTCTTAATGCTATTTCTAAGGCACCATTATTACAGAAAAATCACCCGTTTTTAGAAGAAAGTAAACACCATGAATATTAATTTTAAAAAATTATGGAAATTAAGTTTATAATTATAATTACTGTAGCTCTTTTCTTTATTGCCTTAGTGCAATTAATGAAAGTATATGACCTTGCTGCAAAAGTAAGGGGAGAAAAATCACAAGAAAAAGTTTCCAGAAGCGAAAATATGTTGATGGCTAATCTAATGCTGATTTTCATGATAGCATTCTTTGGATTTGTAATATGGTTAATTGCTAAATACGGCTCTAATTCAGGACTTTATACTGCCGCTACTGAGCATGGACAAGAAATTGACCAGTTACTAATGTTTAATTGGTGGATTATACTTCCAGTTTTTTTTATTACAAATACCTTATTATTTGGCTTTTCATGGAAATACTATTATCGAGAGGAAAGAACTGCTTTATATTACCCTCATAACAATAAGTTAGAGGCTGTATGGACTATTGTTCCAGCAATTGCACTGGCTTTTATTGTTATATACGGGTTAATGACTTGGAATAAAATTATGTATAATCAGGAAAAAGGTGAAGTAGTTGAAGTTTATGCTTATCAATTTGGGTGGATTGTCAGGTATTCAGGTGTGGATAATACTCTTGGAAAAGCTGACTATAAAATGGTTTCTGCAACCAATCCACTTGGAGTGATTACTCAAAAAACTATTACAGAAACCTACAATGAAATAGATCAAAGAGTTAATGATATTGACTCTACCCTTTCAAACAACATTAATGCTGAAGGAAAGTATTTGTTACCTGACTCGAAAGTTGATAAATTGCAAGAAGAACTGGATAGAAATAAAAGAAGAAAATATAGAATTGAAGCATCGATAGATAGAAAAAACGGTAATTCAACTGTTTATGAATCTAGCGACGATGATATAATAGTTCAAGAGATTCATTTAGTGAAAAATCAACCTTATACTTTTAAATTTAGGTCAAAAGATGTTATTCATTGTCCATGGTTTCCTCATTTTAGAGCTCAAATTAATGCAGTCCCAGGGATGGAAACAAGTTTTGCGCTTACTCCTACTATAACTACTGAAGAAATGAGAGCTGACCCTGATGTAATAAAGCATTGGGAAAATATAAATGTTATTCATAATGAAAGAAAAAGAAGAATTGGAGAAGAAGAAGAAAGAGTCTTATTTGATTATGTATTAATGTGTAATAAGATCTGTGGTGCTGGTCACTCTAATATGCAACTCAAGGTAATTGTAGAAACACAAGAAGAATTTAATAACTGGATAGAAAATAATGGAGATAATAAACGTTTAACCTTTTCTGGGCAAGAGGTTAATTGGAGTAAGACAAAAGAACAAGCATCTCTATGATTTGTAAATTTGTAATAAATAATACTTAAATGGCGCACGACACACATCATCACAAAGAAAGTTTTATAACAAAGTATATTTTTAGCCAAGATCATAAAATGATTGCAAAACAGTATTTGTTAACTGCAATCTTTATGGGAGCTATTGGAATAACCTTATCCGCATTGTTTAGGATGAAGTTAGGTTGGCCTGATGAAAAGTTCCCACTTTTAGAAGCGATACTTGGATCAGACGCAGCTCCAGATGGTCTTTTAGACAGTAACTGGTATTTGGGTCTAGTTACACTTCATGGAACTATTATGGTTTTCTTTGTTTTAACGGGGGGTCTTTCAGGAACCTTTTCTAACTTATTAATCCCTCTTCAAGTAGGAGCTAGAGATATGGCCTCGGGTCTTTTAAACATGGTGGCATATTGGTTATTCTTTCTTTCAAGTCTACTGATGGCAGCCTCTCTTTTTATAGAAACTGGACCTGCTATGGCTGGTTGGACTGTTTATCCTCCATTAAGTGTTTTAGCTGAGTTTCAACCAGGATCTGGTCTTGGAATGACACTGTGGCTATTATCAATGACAGTCTTTATTGCATCCTCACTAATTGGGGGAATTAACTATATCGTTACCATTTTGAATCTTAGAACTAAAGGAATGACAATGACAAGGCTTCCATTGACAATTTGGGCATTCTTTATTACTGCTATTCTTGGTGTTCTTTCCTTCCCGGTTTTATTATCAGCAGCAGTTCTACTTTTAATGGACAGAAGTTTTGGAACCAGTTTTTATATGAGTGATATTGTCACATCATCTGGGGCATTAGACGCAACAGGGGGAAGTCCAATTTTATATGAACATTTATTCTGGTTTTTAGGTCATCCTGAAGTATACATCATTTTATTGCCTGCATTGGGTATGACTTCAGAAATTATTTCTACATGTGCTAGAAAACCAATTTTTGGTTATCGAGCCATGATAGGCTCAATGTTAGCTATCGGATTTCTTTCTTTTATTGTTTGGGGGCATCATATGTTTTTAACAGGAATGAATCCTTTTTTAGGAGGTGTTTTCACCTTTACAACATTACTAATTGCTATACCCTCAGCTGTTAAGGCGTTCAATTATATTACTACTATTTGGAAAGGTAATGTAGTTATGACACCTGCCATGCTATTTTGTATAGGTTCTGTTTCTACTTTTATTTCTGGTGGTGTAACTGGAATAATTCTAGCAGATTCTGCCTTAGATATTTCTCAGCATGATACTTATTTTGTGGTGGGACATTTCCATATTGTGATGGGGATGACAGCCATTTTAGGAATGTTTGCAGGAATATATCATTGGTTCCCTAAAATGTATGGTAAGGCGATGAATAAGAGAATGGGAATGGTTCATTTTTGGATAACAATTATATGTGGTTATGGTGTTTTTCTTCCAATGCATTTTCTTGGTGAAGGAGGTCTACCTAGAAGATATTATGAAAACACAAATTTTCCTATGTTTGATCATTTCTTAGATCTTAATATTTTGATCTCTATTTTTGCCAGCGTAGGTGTAATTGCTCAAGTTATTTTCTTTTTCAATTTTTTCTATAGTATTTTTAGAGGCCCTAGATCTTCTCAAAATCCATGGAATTCCAATTCATTAGAGTGGACTACACCTGTAGAACATGTCCATGGTAATTGGATAGGTGAAATACCCATAGTTCACAGGTGGCCATATGATTACAGCAAACCAGGAAAAGAAAAAGATTTTGTGCCTCAAAACGTTCCATTAGACGACAATGAAGAAGAGCATTAATATTTACTTTTAATTAATATTTTTACTAAAGTCCGTAACTTCACTGTATGCGGACTTTTTATTTTGTAATTGCTATTCTATTAAATAATATTTTCATCTCTCAAGAAAGTAAAATAATTGATCCCCCTGTCTTACTTAATGAGATGGGATTACGATTAGAAATTAAAAACTTTTTTATTGATGGCCATCGTTTTAAAATTCAAGAAATAAAACCATTTTATAAATTAAACGAAAAGTTCAAAATTGGGTTTGGATATTGTTCCTTAAGAGATAAAAATTTTTATTTTCAAGACTCAACTTTGCTAAGAATTAATTCATCCAATTTTTTTGGTTCTTATAATTGGATAATCTCAGAAATTATTTCAGCTGAAGCTACATTAGACTTTGGAATAGGAAGAATAAAGTCAGTCAATATAGATGACAGTATTGATAAAGGAGCTTATTCATTTTTTGAGCCAGCTATCATTATAAATCATAATGGATTTAACTTTTTTAATTTAGGTTTTGGTTCGGGCATTAGATTTACAAGAAATGATAAATCTATTTTTTATCAAAACTTGACTCTGCCAACCCTAATTTTAAGATTTTCCTTAAAGTTTACAGAAATTTATAATCACTTTCATCATCGTGCAAATACATCATTATATTTGAGTTATGATTGAGGAATATGATTTCAGATCAGAAGATCAGGGTCAGACTGATAAAACATACGAGATTGCTTTACGACCTAAGCAATTAGAAGATTTCGCTGGACAGCCGCAAGTAGTAGAAAATCTAAGAATTTTTGTCTCTGCTGCTAAAATGAGAGAAGAAAGCCTAGATCATGTACTACTTCATGGCCCCCCCGGACTTGGAAAAACAACATTGGCACAAATTATTTCCAATGAAATGGAAGTTGGGATTAAAATCTCATCAGGGCCTGTGCTTGATAAGCCTGGAGATTTAGCAGGATTACTTACTAATTTAGAAACAGGAGATGTTCTTTTTATTGATGAAATTCATCGATTAAGTCCAGTAATTGAAGAATATTTATATTCTGCTATGGAAGATTATAAGATTGATATTGTACTAGATACTGGCCCAAATGCAAGAACAGTTCAAATTGATTTAAACCCATTTACACTAATAGGAGCTACCACTAGAAGTGGTTTACTTACAGCTCCACTAAGAGCAAGATTTGGTATTAATTGTAGATTACATTACTACGATCAAATAACCTTAAAATCCATAATCAACAGATCAGCAGGTATTTTAAAAATTCCTTTAAAAGACAAGGCTGCAAATGAAATTTCTGGAAGAAGTAGAGGAACTCCAAGAATTGCTAATGCTCTTTTAAGAAGAGTAAGAGATTATGCTCAAGTAAAAGGGGATGGGGTCATAACAAACGAAATTACTCAAATGGCATTAACAGCTTTACAAGTTGATAAACATGGCTTAGATGAGATGGATAATAAAATTTTAACAGCAATTATAGATAAATATATGGGGGGCCCTGTTGGGATAAATACCTTAGCTACAGTAGTTGGTGAAGAGTCTGGTACTATTGAGGAAGTATACGAACCTTTTTTAGTACAACAGGGTTATATGGTGAGAACTTCAAGGGGAAGAATGGTTACAGAAATGGCGTATAATCACCTTAATAAATCTAAAAACAATCCTGGTCAACAAGAAATATTTTGACAATTCCACAAAGAACAAAACTCATAAAAGACAAAGCTTTTGATTTAGGATTTTCCCATGTTGGTATTTCTAAAGCTAGCTTTTTAGAAAAAGAAGCCAAACAATTAGAAGTGTGGCTAAAAAATGATTTTCATGGTAAGATGTCCTACATGGAAAATTATTTTGATTTAAGAACAGATCCAAGAAAGTTAGTTCCAGGTGCTAAAACAGTTATTACTTTTTTATTTAATTATTATAATCCTGTAAAACAAAAGGATGTTAATGCCCCAAAGATTTCTATGTATTCTTTTGGAAAGGACTACCATAAAGTAATTAAGAAAAAGCTAAAAATTTTAGAAAACTATATAGTTGAAAATTTTGGAGATTTAAGTATAAGAGGCTTTATAGATTCTGCTCCTGTGATGGATAAGGCTTGGGCTGAAAAAAGTGGATTGGGGTGGATTGGAAAGCATAGTAATTTGATAAATAAAGATAAAGGCTCTTATTTTTTTATTGCAGAGCTGATTCTAGATTTAGAATTAGAGACAGATTTACCTGTAAAAGATTATTGCGGAACCTGTACAAAATGTATAGATGCTTGCCCAACAGATGCTATTATTGACCCTTATGTAGTTGACGGATCTAAATGTATATCTTATTTAACCATTGAACTAAAAGATGAGATTCTTCCTATTGAGTTTAAAGGAAAAATGGATAATTGGATGTTTGGATGTGATGTCTGTCAACAAGTTTGTCCTTGGAATAGATTTTCTACAAATCATAACGAACCTCAATTTAATCCCTCTTTTGACTTACTAGATTTCACCAAAAAAGATTGGCAGGAGATCAATGAAGAAGCATTTAACAAGTTATTTATAAATTCTGCTGTTAAAAGAACCAAATTTAAGGGGCTTAAAAGAAACATTAATTTTTTAAATACTTAATCAATGCGATTCAATGGGGCAACATTAATAATGATTTATCTTGTTATCATTGCAGGATCAATAGTTAGAATTACAGAATCTGGAATGGGCTGTCCAGATTGGCCTAAATGTTTTGACCAATATATCCCACCTATTGATATTAGTGAACTTCCAGAAAATTACCAATACTACTACTCATCAGTTAGGGAGAAAAAAATAAAAAAATTCATATCATTTTTAAAGAGTATTGGTCTTGAAGAAAAAGCAATATTAATTGAGTCTGACAAATCATTACTTTATGAACAACCGTTCAATGTTTGGAATACATGGTTGGAGTATATAAATAGATTAATAGGAGCTTTAGCAGGGTTATTTATTTTTGGTGGGTTTATCTTGGCACTCAAACAAAAAAAAGATAAAATACTTAAATCTTTATTAGCCTTCGGGTTGATATTACTAACTTTTTTTCAAGCCTGGTGGGGGTCAATGGTTGTTGCTACCAATATTGTTCCTTGGGTATTAACAGTCCATATGGTTATAGCAGCACTAATGATTACTTGGCAAATTTTAATTATTTCTTTTTGGAATAGATCAACCATTTCCATACCAAAATCTTTAAAACTCATAGCTCTATTTGGTACACTATTTTTCTTGTTTCAAATTATAGTTGGTACTCAAGTACGTCAAATTGTAGACCATTGGCTAGAGTCTAGTTCTAGAAACGATTTATTATTAGAAAAATTCCAATTATTTATATCACACAGAACAATTGCTTTATTTATAGTTTTATTTAGCTTGTTTTTAGGATTATACGCTTATGTAAAAAAAATAGAAATTTTAGAAATTTATATTTTTTTATTTTGTGTTTTATTGGAGGGTTTAGTTGGTAAAATATTAGCAGACTTCAATTTACCTTATATCCTCCAACCAATTCATTTACTACTCGCAATGATTTCTTTTGGATGCATGTCAAGACTACTATTCAATTATAAAATATCTAATAATTGAAAAAATGTATAATTATAATATTATTTTTTTCTGTTTTTATAAGTTGTAATAATGAAGATAAATTTATTTATTCAAAAATTGATGGCTTAAACCATAAAGAAATATTAGGCGGTCCCGAGAGTGTTGAAAAACATTCTTTAGAACTCATCTATCAAATAGATACGACTATTTCTAAGAAGTATTTTAATATTTTATTACTTAAATTAAATGAAGGGAAAGCAATTTGGAGGCCTTATTATTTCAATGCGCTCTCTATTTATTGCAATAGAATTACTTTAGATGATCAATCAAAGCTAGAAGCTTCAATTTTTAATTATTTTTTGCATCATCCGAAAGAATATCTAGAGAATATTGAAAAAATGAATTATGACAATAGTGATTGTTTGCTTGTCTCTATTTCATCTTATATAAAAGATTATCTAAATCAAAATGAAATTACTATTGTAAGTATGAAAAATGTTGCTCATCAATATTGTTTAGACTGCTCTGATCAAGAAATCATTTTAATTTATGAATATTTAGATTTAGCTCATAGATTTATAAAAGAATAATTATTTGCTATTTAAAATAACATAAGGGATAAGCATCTCTTCTAAAGAAATACCACCATGCTGAAAGGTATCCTTATATAAATTGGCAAAATGATGATAGTTATTTGGATAAACAAAAAAGTTACTTTCTTTTGCAAAAACATAAGAGCTGCTTAAAGCATTTTTTGGAAGTGAAATTTTTTCTGGATTTAAAGCCTCCATCACATCCTTTTTATTATAAGATAAATTTTTAGAAACTTTATATCTCATATTACTATTTATTTGTTTTGGCCCCATAACTTTGGATGCATTCTTAACTCTTATGGTTCCATGATCAGTGGTTAAAAAAACTTTACAAGAGTTTTCACTCATTTTTTTCATCATTTCATAAAGAGGAGAATGTTTAAACCAACTTAGGGTAAGCGATCTGTAAGCAGATTCATCTTCAGCAAGTTCTTTAATAACATCCATCTCTGTTCTTGCATGTGATAAAGTATCTACAAAGTTATATACAATAGTATTAAGATTATTCTGAAGAAGGTTATTGAAATTATTCAATAGTTTTTTCCCCTTATCAAGATTGGTGATTTTATGGTAAGAAGATTTTATAATCGTAGAGCATCTTTTTAAATTTTCTAATAGGAAAAAATCTTCATACAAGTTTTTCCCTTCATTAGTCTCTTCGTCAATCCATTTTTCTGGATATTTATTTTTTATATCCGATGGCATTAATCCAGCAAATAATGCGTTTCTCGAATACTGAGTAGTTGTAGGTAAAATACTACAATAAACCTGTTCTTTTTCCACACTAAACAATTCTTCAATTACTGGTTTAATAATTAACCATTGATCAAACCTTAAATTATCAATAACTACAAGAAAATAGCTTTCGTCTTTAAGTCTTGGAAATAGTTCTTTTTTTAATAAGCTATTGCTAAATATGATGCCATTGTCATTTAATAAATCTTGATAATTATTATTAATATATTTACTAAATAACTGGTTAGCCTCTTCTTTTTGCATATTAAATATTTCAGACATATTCTCATCTGATAGTTCAAGTTGAAGTTCCCAAAAGTTTAATTTTTTAAATAGTTCTATCCACTCACCTAAATTCATGGAATTATTCAAGTCATTACTTATTTCTCTGAAATTTTGTTGGTAAGAAAGAGTATTGGATTCACTAATTAGTCTTTTGCTATCCAATATTTTCTTTATGGCCATCAATATCTGATTTGGATTTACTGGCTTAATTAAATAATCTGATATTTGCCTGCCTATGGCTTCTTCCATAATCATTTCCTCTTCACTTTTAGTAATCATAATTACTGGAGTGGTAGGGTTTATAATTTTGATTTCTTCTAAAGTTTTTAGTCCATTCATTCCAGGCATATTTTCATCTAAAAAAACAATGTCAAATGAGTCTTTTTTAAATTCCTCTATTGCTTCATTTCCAGAGTTAACCGCTTTAACTTCATGCTCTTTATTTTTCAAAAAAATTATATGAGGTTTTAAGCTATCTATTTCGTCGTCTGCCCAAAGTATTTTTGCCACTTATATTGATTTAATTAGATTTGTTTTAAAAGATTCCTAATGAATAGAATTCAAATAAGTAAAATATTAAACGATCCTGTTTATGGATTTATTACACTAAATAAAGGAATTTTATTGAATATCGTTGATCATCCTTATTTTCAGAGACTAGGAAGAATCAAACAATTAGGACTAACTTACTTAGTTTATCCTGGCGCTCACCATACCAGATTTCATCATGCCATAGGTGCAGCTCATTTAATGGAACAAGCAGTTCAAACCTTAAAAGAAAATGGAATAACCATTAGTAATGATGAAAAAATGGCTGTTATTCTTGCTATTTTACTTCATGATATTGGCCATGGACCATTTTCTCATGCATTAGAAAATAGCTTTGTAAGGGGAATTAATCATGAAGAAATATCAAAATTTTTCATGCATTCTTTAAATCATAATTTTGGTGGTGATTTAACATTAGCTATTGAAATTTTTAATGATCAATATCCAAAAAGATTTTTACATGATTTAGTTTCATCGCAATTGGATATGGATAGACTAGACTATTTAAAAAGAGATAGCTTTTTTACAGGAGTTTCTGAAGGAGTAGTAAGTAATCAAAGAATTATTAAGATGTTTTCTGTGGTTAATGATGAAATAGTAATCAAAGAAAAAGGTATTTATTCAATAGAAAAGTTTATTGTGGCTAGGCGACTTATGTACTGGCAAGTTTATCTTCACAAAACAGTACTTTCTGCAGAATTCTTATTGGCAAAAATATTAGAAAGAGCGAGAGAGTTATTAAATAGTGGATCTAATCTTTTTACTGTTCCTAATTTGAAATATTTTTTAACAAAAAGTATTACAAAAGACAATGTTTCTCAAGTTGAGTTTTTAAATCACTTTTCAAAAATAGATGACTATGATATTCTTACGTGTATTAAAGTTTGGACAGAAGATAATGACAAAGTAATATCTAGACTAAGCGAAATGTTGATTAATAGGAGTCTATTAAAAGTTAAAATTAGTGCTAAAAAATTTTCTGATGAAGAAATAGATAAAATATTTAAGAAAAATCAAAAATCATTAGGATTTAGTAATAATGAGATGCAATATTTTGTTTTTCAAAAAGAAATGGAGAATAATGCTTATGACCCAAGAAAAGACGAAATCAAAATTCTTTTTAATGACGGTTCCCTAAAAGATATTACTAAAGCATCGGATAATTTAAATATAAGTGCACTTTCTAAAGCTGTAAAGAAATATTATTTATTTGCACCTAACTTTTGATTTATGATGACTTTCTAATCTTATTTCTTATTTTTAATTTTAAATGAATTTTACGTCTCAACAAATTGCAAAACTGTTAAAGGGTAAATTAGAAGGAGATAAGAACGTTGAATTAAATACTTTTTCAAAAATTGAGGATGCCCAACCAAATTCTCTTACATTTTTAGCCAACTCTAACTACGAATCGTACATATACAATACTAAAGCAAGTGTTGTATTAGTTAATACTGATTTTGTTCCTAAGAAATCATTACCTAATACCTTAACATTAATAAAAGTGGATAATGCCTATGAAAGTTTGGCTGTATTATTGAATTATTATAATAATATCGATGGTCCTCCTGAAGGCATAGAATCCCCAGTATTTATCCATGAATCAGCCCAGCTAGGAAAGCATGTTTATATAGGAGCTTTCTCCTATATTGGTAAAGGGGCAGTTTTAGGAAACCATGTTCAAGTACATCCAAATTGTCATATAGGAAAGTCAACGGTTATTGGCTCAAATTCCATTCTTTATCCTGGAGTTAAAATATATGATAAGTGTAAGGTAGGTAATAATTGTATGATTCACTCAGGTGCGGTTATTGGAGCTGATGGTTTTGGGTTTGCTCCAAATAAAGATAATGAGTATAAAAAAGTTTCTCAAATTGGGAATGTAATTCTTAAAGATTACGTTGAAATTGGAGCTAACTCCACAGTTGATAGAGCCACCATTGGATCAACTATAATAAATAAGGGAGTTAAAATTGATAATTTAGTTCAAATTGCGCATAATGTTGAAATTGGAGAAAATACTGTAATAGCAGCTCAAACAGGAATAGCAGGCTCTACAAAAATTGAAAAAGATGTTATGATAGGGGGTCAAGTCGGAATAAATGGACATATTAAAATTTCTAAAGGAACTAAAATTGCCGCTCAGACTGGAATTACCAAATCTGTTTTAAAAGAGAATAGTATATTACAAGGAACACCTGCCTTTAATTCAAGAAATTTTAAAAGAAGCTATGTCCTTTTTAAAAATTTTCCTAAACTAAAAATGGAAATTGAAGAAATGCAATTGAAAATAAATAAAAAATCTATTGGTGAATAATCAAAAGACATTAAAAGAGTCAATTGAGTTTAATGGATTGGGACTTCATACTGGAAAAAAGGTCTGTCTGGTTATTATCCCTGCTAGAGAAAATCATGGAATAAAATTCCAGAGAATTGATCTTCCTGGAGCTCCTATTGTACCAGCCGATATTGATTTAGTAAAAGATACTCAGAGGAGTACAACTCTTGAACTTAATAATGTAAAAATTATTACAGTTGAGCATTTAATGTCAGCACTCTATGCCCTTGGAGTGAATAATGTTTTGGTTAAAATGAATAACTCTGAGGTCCCTATTTTAGATGGAAGTGCAAAAATATTTGTCGATGAAATCCAAAAAGTAGGATTGAAAGATCAAAATGCTCCTTTAAAATTTATCAACCTTCCCAACCCCATTAATTATTCAGATTTTGAATCAGGGGCTGAAATATTATTTGTTCCTGCTAATAATTTTATATTATCGGTTGTTTTAGATTATCAGAATCCTGTACTAGGAACTCAATATGCTGAAATTAGAAATTTAGAAAATTACCCTGAGGAAATTGCACCTTGTAAAACATTTGTATTGTTGACTGAACTTGAAAAACTTGCTCAAGCTAATCTAATTAAAGGAGGAGATTTACAAAATGCTATTGTTTTAGTTGATAGAGATGAAATTAAAATTCAAGAAATTAAAAAACTTGCCCATTTATTGGGTAAAGATGATACGGATATCCAGGTAAATGGAAACGTATTAAATAATTGTGAATTACAATTTTTTAATGAACCAGCAAGACATAAGTTATTAGATGTTATTGGAGATCTTGCATTAATTGGTATGCCAATAATGGGACATATTATCACAAAAAAACCAGGCCATAAGTTAAATACCTCTTTTGCTCAAATACTTAAAAAAGCTATGAAAGAACAAGAAAAATCACCCAGAAAATTTGATCTATCAAAAAAACCCCTTTATGATATAGTTGCTATCGAGAAAATGCTTCCCCACAGATATCCTTTTTTACTGATAGATAAGATTATGGAAATTACTGATAATGGAATTATTGGCGTTAAAAATGTAACTATGAATGAAAATTTTTTTATGGGACATTTCCCAAATAACCCAGTTATGCCAGGTGTTCTCCAAATTGAGGCTATGGCTCAAACGGGTGGAATATTTTCATTAAGTAAAGTAAAAGAACCTCATTTATACTCAACATATTTTATGAAAATTGACAATGTTAAGTTCAAAAAGAAAGTGATTCCTGGTGATACAGTTGTGTTTGATCTTAATCTAATATCTCCAATAAGGAGGGGATTGGTACACATGAAAGGTAAAGGATATGTAAACGGAGTTATCTGTATTGAGGCTGAAATGTTAGCTCAAGTAGTCAAAGACAGAGAAGAGTAAATTATTTTAACAGAACAATAATGATTAATCATAAACTTGCCAATATACATCCCAATGCTAAAATTGGAAAAAATGTTATAATTGAACCATTCGCAACAATTTATGAAGATGTTGTTATTGGAGATAATTGTTGGATAGCATCCAACGCAGTTGTTATGAGTGGAGCTAGGATTGGAAATAATTGTAAAATTTTTCCAGGTGCTATTATTTCGGCAGAATCTCAAGATCTAAAGTATAATGGAGAATACGCAATTACCGAAATAGGGGATAATACTACAATAAGAGAATACGTAACCATTCATAAAGGAACTTTAGATAAGAAAATAACAAAAGTTGGTAGTAATTGTTTACTGATGTCTTATGTCCATGTTGCTCATGACTGTACAGTAGGTGATAATGTAGTTATAGCTAATTTAGTCCAATTAGCCGGCCATGTAATTGTTGGTGATTGGGTCATTATTGAAGGAACTGCTGCAATTCAACAATTTGTTAGCATAGGACAGCATTCATTTATTGCTGGAGGATCTCTTGTAAGAAAAAATGTTCCTCCATATGTTAAAGCTGCTAGAGAACCATTGTCCTACATTGGTGTTAATACAATTGGGTTAAGAAGAAGAGGGTTTAATGACCAACAAATAATCAATATAGAAGATATTTACAGAGTGATTTATGTCCAAAATAGTAACATGACAACAGCTTTAAGAGTTGCAGATTTGGAAATTCCAGTTTCAGAAGAAAAAGAAGTAATATTAGAGTTTATTAGAAACTCTACCAAAGGAATTATGAGAGGATTGAGTTAATAATTAAGTTTAGTTTTAATAACCTGAATAACTCTTAAAGTATTTCTATCAATGACGTAACTTATAAGCGATAGATTATCAATTGAGTAAGTAGAATCAATACTTGGATCAATAAGTTCATAAGTAAAATTATTGTAAATCATAGAATCTTTTTCTGCGGTTCCATTAATAATTGGTGTTCCCCAAGTTCCATTTATATTATCAGAAAGTACAGCGTGGTGATGATAGTTAGTATCAATTATTCCACTGTTAAACTTCTGTGGAGAGACTATATCATCTCTAATAAGATAAATTACCAAGTGATATTCACCAGTGAGATCATTTAAAATAGAAGTTTCTGTGTGAATAAATAAACCATTTGTTTGAGTAAAGTAATAATACTGTAATTGTATATTTAATGAAAATGCACTGTTTAGCTCATTATTTACTCCGTTCAGCCAATCACTTGCAAAATACCATGAGGAGTTACTCAACCCACCATCATTTCTATTGATTGTTCCCATTGGATTCCCAAGAAAGCCTGGCATTTCACTGCCCCTCACATATTCATTTCCTGCTTCGGTTTCATAATTGTTTATAAATATATTATCTGTAGACTGAAAAGTCCCATCTTGACTTGCATGTATAGTTGAAACTATTACATTTTTACTGGTATCATCTTCTAAATCTTTAGCAATTTGGGCTGCCTCTGGACAATTTGTACATTTATGACCAGTATAATCTTCTAATAGAATACTTTTAGGATTATTATTTGGCCCCCAATTATTTTCCGGATTTACCAAATCATAACTATAATCAGCAGGGTCCCCTGGATATAAGGACCAATCAAATTTACCATATTCTTCAGGTAAGGGATTTTCTATTTTATCACATGAGAAGATGGATATAATCAAAAAATATTTTAAATATTTTTTCATATTAAAAACTTGAGGTGAAAGAGAATGTTAGACCATTTGAAGCGGGAACAGCCCTACAAACCCCACCTACACAAAAAACACCAGCTCTTTGTTTTCCATATTGAAAAGAAAAACGATGAGATCCATTAATGTAACCCGCAGATATTAACCCATAATGAACACGCTTTTTAAGGTCTTCATTTCCGGAGTTATATTGGTCTAGAATTGCTATATACCAGTGAGGACTAAAAGTATATTCAATTTGACCAAATAGCCAATCACCTTTATCTTCATTAGTCCACATAGCTTGAGTCTCAAATCTCAAGGAATGATGTCTGTTTATTTTATATGTTAAATCCATCACTGCTATTTGAGCATATATCATTTTGTAGTAATTAGCCACTTTAACCGCATCATCATTAAAAATAAAATTAAAATAGTTCAGACTTATATTTAGTTTTTTATTTATTTTTCGTTTAATCTCAACATTAAAATCCTGAAATAATATACTATCAGATCGGGAAAAGACAGAGCTGGTATAACTAGTTCTTGTTGACTCCATATCTTCAATAAAATTTCTTTCTGGAACATGGGCAGTTGCAAAGTTTAATGCAATTGAAGTACCATATTTACCACCCAAGAAAGATTTTTTTGGAATTTTATAAAGAACATCTAATTGGTAAGCAATTTCTCCATAAAAATTAGTAGCATATGGGTAAAGAGTTGCTGCAAGATTATAAGTGTGTTGTTTAGTTAACGCGGGCAAATAACCAATTAATAAATCTGTAGGTCCAACATTGACATTAGTAGAACGCCATAACATATTGTCCATATGTTTAGCAGAAAAATCAACTGCAAACCCTTTTGTAGAATAACCTAGATTAAGTAAAACTCCTTCACCATTTTTATAAATATAATTAAATCTACTATCTTGGTTATCAGGGTATGGGTCATTGATTTTATGAACATATTCTCCACTAAAACGAATTTTATTGTACCTCAAATTGAGTCTTATTGAAGAAGCTCCTACGTTTTTAGGTAAATCAAAAAAACTGGTATTATTATCTGTATTAAATTTACTTACAAAACTTCCGCCAATAGTAGCTTTGAATTTCCATGAATTAGATGAATCTAGTAATTCGTTGAGGTTAAGTTCACTATCAAAAGCTCTAATAATACCATTTCCATTTACCAAGCCATCCATAAATACATGTCTTTGCTTACCAACCATACCTTTCAGAAAAAGACCATTTACAGGTTGAAATGTTAATCGTATCCCATCTAATGAATTATCAATTCCCAGTTGCCTTTCTTCATAAGCTCTAAAAATCATTCCACTTCCAAATTGGTCGTAGAAATTTCCAATTGTAATACCAACATTATCACTTTTCCAAGATAAATATCTATAACCAATTCCAGTGCCGGAAAATGAAGTCGGATAACCTTCTAAAGTATTTAAGTAACTTTCATAGCGAATGCCAGCTCTAAAATCACCTTTTTGATAATTGATATTAGCAAACCCATTAAATCCATAAAGATGTTCTGGTAAAGCAGCATTTATAATAGAATCTTCTTGATAATATTGACCAATTGTTTGAATATTTCCAGAAATGACACCTGGAGATTTTAAGTCTTGTCCATTAATATTAACAATGAAAAAAATTAGTAATGTCAATAAAATTACAAGTCTTAATTTCATTTTGAAATTTTAACGAGTTCTTCATACAGCTCGTCTTCATCCCCTATTGAATAATTGTTATGATCCCAAACTATTTTTCCTGAACCATTAATTAAAAATGTATGAGGAACATTATTCACATTCATAGCTCTTTTGCAATCACCATTGGGATCTAAGAGTACCATATAATCCCAGCCTTGAACATTTATATAGGGTTCTACTCTAGAACTAGACCTTGCATCATCGATAGAAATTGCAATTAACTTTACTCCGGTTTCATCTACCCAATCATCATATTCTTCTGCGATTGTATTAAGTTCTGCTTTACAAGGCTTACACCAAGTTGCCCAAAAACTTATTATAATAGGATTGCCATTATTTGAAAGTTTAGATAAATTCTTATTATTTCCATTCACATCTTTAAGATTAATATTAGGTAATTGACTGTAAATGACGAAATTAAATAGACTAAAATAAAATAAGAATAATAGTTTTTTCATAAGTTTTTTTTCAAGCAATCATATTTATTAATTACTTACAATATGTTATATGAAATGTGAATATAATAATAATATATCAGATGAATTTGCAATGTATAAGACTATTAATTTAATTCTTTTTGATAAGAAAACACTTAATAGTTATTTTATAATTTCCTTAATATTTATTCTAATAGCTCTATTTTCTTTTGGATATATTACTTTTTTAGTATGATAATAATTAATATATTATTATTGGAAAAAATGTTAATATTTTTAACTATTTCTCAGGATTTGATTTATGCTCTAGCTCATCGCTTATTTTTAATAATTGATTATCAACCATTAAATTCTCATACAATTCTTTAGTTCCATTTACTGCATTTTTTTTTAGGTGAGTTACTTTTTTAATATTGAGTTTTGGATTAGGGTCAATTAAAAAAACTTTACAATTTTCTTTTATAAAGTTTATTAAATCTGCTGCAGGATATACTTTAAGTGAAGTCCCAATTATTATTAAAACATCTGCTTTATTAATAATTTTATAGGCTTCTTTCATTTTTGGAACCTCTTCTCCAAACCACACAACATGAGGTCTTAACAAAAAATTATCAGAACATTTATCACCATATTTTAAATCCTTTTTAATTCGAAAAGTTTTCCCTGTTTTAGTACTTCTAGATAACATAATTTCACCGTGTAAATGAAGTACATTTTTTGACCCAGCTCTTTCGTGCAAATCGTCAATATTTTGAGTAATAATATTTACATTAAATTTTTTTTCAAGTTTTTGAATATTTTGGTGTGCCATGTTTGGTTTAGCCATTAAACACAACTTTCTTCTTAAATTATAGAATTCAATAACTTTAATTGGATTTTTCTCCCATGCATTTAATGTAGCAACTTCTTCGACTGGAAATTCATCCCAAATACCACCATTATCTCTAAAGGTGGATAATCCACTTTCAGCACTTATACCGGCACCCGTAAATACTACAATATTTTTCATTAACATTTATTTGTTATACAATAAACTTAAGTTTATGTTTCCTGTTCTTTTCAGATGATTAAATTAGCTAATCATATTCATTTTATGTCAGAAAAACTATTAAAAAAAGATGCTTTAGATTATCATAGTTCTGGTAGAAAAGGCAAAATAGAAGTTATTCCTACAAAGCCATATTCTTCTCAAAGAGATCTTTCTTTGGCATATTCTCCAGGTGTAGCAGAGCCATGTTTATCAATTAATAAAGACATAGATAATGTTTATAAATATACAGCTAAAGGAAATTTAGTTGCGGTTATTTCTAACGGAACGGCAGTATTAGGACTTGGAGATATTGGACCAGAAGCTTCAAAACCCGTAATGGAGGGAAAAGGTTTGTTATTTAAAATATTTGCAGATATAGATGTTTTTGATATTGAAGTAAATGAAACAAATATTGAAAAATTTATTGCAACTGTAAAAGCAATTTCTCCAACATTTGGTGGTATAAATTTAGAAGATATTAAAGCTCCTGATGCATTCGTTATTGAAGAGCGGCTAAAAGAAGAACTAGATATTCCAATCATGCACGATGACCAGCACGGAACAGCAATTATTTCATCTGCGGCCCTGATAAATGCTCTAGAAATTGCAAAGAAAAAAATTGGAAAAGTTAAAATAGTGGTTAGTGGAGCAGGAGCTTCTGCTCAATCTTGCGTAAAGATGTATATATCTTTGGGAGCTAAAAAGGAAAATATATTTATGTTTGATTCTAAAGGTTTGCTTCATGAATCTCGAAAAAATTCTCTTGATGAAAATAAAAGACTTTTCATGCAAAAAGGTTCCAATCCTTCACTTCAAGAAGCATTTAAAAAAGCAGATGTTTTCTTAGGATTATCTAAAGGAGGAATAGTTAATCAACAGATGATTAAAAGCATGTCTAAAAACCCTATAGTTTTTGCTTTAGCCAACCCTAATCCAGAAATTGAATATGACATAGCTTTAAAAACAAGAGATGATGTAATTATGGCAACTGGAAGATCTGATCATCCTAATCAGGTAAATAATGTTCTTGGGTTCCCTTATATATTTCGTGGTGCTTTAGACGTAAGAGCTACTAAAATTAATGAAGAAATGAAATTAGCAGCTGTAAAAGCTATTGCTCTTTTGGCAAAAGAACCTGTCCCAGATGTTGTTAATGAAGCATATGATGCCAAAAGTATTTCTTTTGGAAGAACTCAAATTATTCCCAAGCCTTTGGATCCAAGATTGATATATTGGGTTGCTCCTGCAGTAGCTAAAGCAGCAATTGAATCTGGAGTCGCCAGAATACCCATTAAAGATTGGGAAAAATATGAGTTAGAATTAATGGACCGATTAGGTCTTAATAATAAGTTGATTAGAAACTTAACAGAAAAAGCTAAAAGAAATCCAAAAAAAGTTGTTTTCGCGGAAGCTGATCATTATAAAATTTTAAAAGCAGCAGAAATGGCTTTAGAAGAGGGCATTGCAATACCCATTTTGTTAGGAACAAGACAGAAAATCCAAAAAATAATAGATGATTATAGTTTAGATTTATCTGATTGTGAAATTATAGACCCAAGGAATGAAAGTGAACTAAAACATAGAGAAGGATTTGCCGAGATTCTTCATGAAAAAAGAAAAAGAAGAGGGTTGACTTTTTATGAAGCTAAAAAACTTATGAGGGAAAGAAATTATTTTGCTGCTGCTATGGTAGAAACTGGGATGGCAGACGTAATGATTTCTGGATTAACCAGAAGTTATAAAGATTCTATAAGACCTGCTTTAAGAGTTATTGGAGTTGAGGATGGGTTGAATAAAATTGCTGGAATGTATATTTTAATTAGTAAGGATGGCCCCATGTTTTTTGCCGATACAACCGTCAATATTAATCCAACAGTTGAAGAAATAGTAGACATCACCCTTCTGGTGGCTAAGACCGTAAAACAATATAAAATCATTCCAAAAATTGCACTTTTAAGTTATTCAAATTTTGGATCTAATGAAGGCGAGGATGCTATTAAGATGAGAGAGGCAACCAAAATACTTCATGATAAGCACCCAGGATTAATCGTAGATGGAGAGGTACAGGCAAATTTTGCTGTTAATAAAGAATTGATTAATGATTTTTTCCCTTTTTCAGTGCTTTCAGGAAAAAGTGCTAATACTTTAATTTTTCCCAATTTAAGTTCTGGAAATATTGCCTATAAATTAGTAAAAGAAATGAGTCAACAAGAAGCGATAGGTCCCATTTTATTAGGTATGAAAAAGCCTGTTCATGTACTTCAAATAGGGTCTTCAGTTAGAGAAATTCTAAATATGATTACTCTTGGAGTTGTGGATGTTCAAAACAGAAAATAAGTAATATGATTGCACATATTGAAGGAATTCTAGAGTCAAAAACCCCGACATCCGTTATAATTGATGTAAACGGAGTTGGATATTTATTAAATATTTCATTGAACACCTATGACCAACTTCCTTCAAAAGGGAAATTAAGATTGTATAGTCATTTGATTGTTAGAGAGGATGCTCATATTCTATTTGGATTTTCAGAAGAAGAAGAAAGATTAATGTTTAAAGAACTCATTAATGTTTCTGGAGTTGGTGCAAGTACTGCATTAATGATATTATCATCTATGAAGCCATCGGAAGTGGTTGCTGCAGTGGATCAAAGCGACGTAAATACCTTTAAAAGTGTAAAAGGAATAGGTCTAAAATCAGCGCAGAGAATAATTGTTGACTTAAAGGGAAAACTTGATAAAATAGAAACTCAAAATGACTTTTTATCTCCTCAAGGCAATACCTATAAAAATGAAGCGTTATCAGCATTGGTAGTTTTAGGTATTGATAAAAAGAAAGCTTCAATCACGATAGATGAGATATTAAAAAATAGTGAAATATCCTCTGTTGAGGAGCTCATAAAAAAAACACTTAAAGCTGTTTAAAACACTAAGTTGCTAAATAATTTTTTTTTAAGTAAAATAGTTTTTATAATTGTTTTAACCACCCTTTTAGGAATTAAGGTTAAAGCAAAAGAAAATCCTATTGCTCGAAAAATGGCGATCGACTCCCCTGAAGTAGATTTAATTTTTCCAATTAACGATCCTTTAGATCCTACTAATTTTTCATTAGGAATAATTGATTTTAATCTTCCTTTAAATATTCAAAATAATGTGCAGTATGACCCTATTACTGGTCAATATATTTATAATTCTTTGTTAGGAGATTCTTTAAGTTTTAGACCATCTAGTGAAGTATCATTGGATGACTATTTAAAAATACAGCATCAAAAGTCAATGTCAGACTTTTGGAAAAAAAATCTAGATGATATTTCAGATTATAAGTACAAAAATATTGAGGATGAAATAAAGATAAACGAGCCGCCCGCAAAGAAAATTTTCGGAAGCGATTTTGTGGAAATAAGACCACAAGGATCAGCAGAACTTAGTTTCGGTCTCAACTCTTCGAGAACTGATAATCCAGTTCTTCCAGAAAGAAATAGAAGAATTACCACTTTTGATTTCGATCAAAAAATTCAAATGAATTTAACAGGTAAAATTGGAGATTTAATGGATTTAGGTTTTAACTACAATACAGAGGCAACTTTTGATTTTGATAATCAATTAAATTTAGATTATTCTGGAAAGGAAGATGATATTCTTCAAAAATTAGAAGCTGGAAATGTCACTTTACCTTTAAATAGTACCTTGATTTCTGGAAGTCAAAGTTTATTTGGAATTAAATCGGAGTTAAAATTTGGTAAATTAACAGCTACTACTGTATTATCTCAACAAAAAGGCCAGAAAAAAGAAATTGAAGTTTCAGGAGGAGCCCAACTTAATGAGTTTGAAATCAATGCAGATAATTACGAAGAAAATCGTCATTTTTTCTTGAGTTTTTATTATAGAGACAGTTATGACCAATCTATGAAAACCCTTCCCATGATAACTTCTGGAATTCAAATTCAAAGAATAGAAGTTTGGGTGACAAATAGAAATAATACTATTCAGAACACTAGAAATATTTTATGTTTTACTGATTTAGGAGAGCCAAGAATAACTCAGCTTGAAAATCCAATATGGGTTTCTGGAGGGTATAACGTCCCCGATAATAATCATAATGGATTATATAATAATATTAAGTCCAATTCTAATATTAGAAATTATGTGAACGCAAGTAATGAGCTTTCTGGACCCAATTATAATATGGAGCAAGGAATAGAGTTTGAAAAAGTTGAAAACGCTAGAATGCTTACTTCAAATGAATTTGCTTATAATTCAGTTTTAGGATTTATTTCATTAAATCAATCGCTTAATAATGATCAAGTTCTTGGAGTATCTTATCAATATACTTACGCTGGAAAGACCTATCAAGTCGGGGAACTCTCTACAGACGGAGTTGCTGGCCAAAGCGCTCTTTTTCTAAAACTATTAAAATCTACTGTAAGAAATCCAAAGAAAAAATTATGGGATTTAATGATGAAGAATGTCTATTCTTTGGGGGCATATCAGGTTGATCCAAATAATTTTAGGTTAGATATATGGTACAATAACCCATCAACTTCAATAGATATTAATTACATTCCTAAGCCTGGTGTGGATGATAAATTATTAATTCAACTGCTTGATTTAGATAGATTAAATCAACAGCAGCAGTTATATCAGGATGGCTTATTTGATTTTGTTCCCATTACTTCAAACCAAGGGAAAATTGCAAACGGAGGAACGATTAATCCTAGAAATGGAAGGTTGTATTTTACAACAATAGAACCTTTTGGGAAAACCTTAGAACAAAAAATGTTGGCACAAGGAATTTCATCAACTATTATAGAAAAGGTAGCATTTACACAATTGTACGACAGTACAAAAACTGCGGCTCAACAATTGCCTGAAATCAACAGATTCAAAATTAAGGGCACTTATCAATCCTCTGTAAGTTCTGAAATCTCCCTCAATGCTATGAATATTCCTCAGGGCTCTGTTGTGGTTACTGCAGGCGGCCAAATTTTAACTGAGGGAGCACAATATATGGTAGATTATAATTTGGGGAGAGTTAAAATTTTAGATGATGGTATTCTTAGTTCAGGGACTCCAATTAAAATTTCTTTGGAAAGTAATTCTTTATTCAGTGTGCAAATGAAGACCTTATTGGGGACTCATTTAGATTATAAAATAAATAAAGATGCCAATATTGGAGCTACTATACTTAAACTTAAAGAAAGACCTCTTACCCCTAAAGTTAATGCAGGTGATGAACCCATTTCCAATACTATGCTGGGTCTTGATGGAGGATTTAAAAAAGAAGTTCCAATTTTAACTAAGTGGGTAGATATGCTTCCATTTATAGAAACTAAGAAAAAGTCAATGGTCAATTTTTCTGGAGAAGTAGCTGCTTTAATACCTGGACACAATAAGGCAATTGATATTACACAAGAAAACGGATCTTCGTATATCGATGATTTTGAAGGGAGTCAAAGTGCTATAGACATTAGAACTATAAATAATTGGGTTTTAGCATCAGTTCCTCAGGGCCAACCCAATCTTTTTCCAGAAGCATCTTTATATAATGATATCAATTATGGAAAAAACAGAGCAAAATTTTCGTGGTATGTTATTGACCCGCTATTTCATAGTAGAACATCTTCTTTGACGCCAACCCATATTAAAGGATCTGCTTTACAAGAAAATCATTTAATGAGACAGGTATTGGTTGATGAAGTTTTTCCTAATAAACAACTTGGAACAGGTCAGTTGACCAATATTCCTGTTTTTGATATCTCATATTATCCTAATGAAAGAGGTCCTTATAATTTTGATGTAGAACCAGGAAATTATAGCGCTGGACTGAACCAAACTAATGGTAATTTGAATGATCCAGAAACTAGATGGGGAGGGATTATGAGAACTCTTACTACAAATGATTTTGAAGCTGCTAATATTGAATTTATACAGTTTTGGATTATGGACCCTTTTAACGAAGATTCGGAGAATAGTTCTGGTGGTGAGTTTTATTTCAATCTTGGAAATGTTTCTGAAGACTTACTAAGAGATGGAAGAAAGTCATTTGAAAATGGACTGCCACCTGATGGAGATTATGATGCTTATTCCAATGAATTAGAGTATACTTCTTGGGGTGTGGTTCCCAATACTCAAGTTGTCGTTAATGCCTTTAATAACAACTTATCTTCCAGACAGTTTCAAGATATTGGATTTGACGGACTAGCTGACAATCAAGAATTATCCTATTTTAATAATTATATTTCTAAAATTCAAAACCATATTTCAGACCCCAGTATCATTTCTAAAATTATAAACGATCCTTCTGCAGATAATTTCAATTACTATAGAGATGATGATTATGACACGGATCAGGTAAGCATAAGAGATAGGTATAAAGACTATAATAATCCAGATGGAAATTCTCCAACTTCAGAAATGTCAGATACTATGAATGCGGATCGCTACCCTACTTCTGCTTCAACTTTACCTAATGTAGAGGACATTAATTTGGATAATAATTTAAGTGAATCTGAGAGTTATTTTCAATATAAGATAGATTTTAAGCCCAATAAAATGGAAGTGGGTAAAAATTTTATTACGGATAAAGTACTATATATTGACCCCGATACTCAAAAAGAGGTTTATTGGTACCAGTTTAGGGTTCCAGTAACTTCATTTTCAAAAAGAATAAATGATATTCAAGATTTTAGATCCATTCGCTTTATAAGAATGTTTTTACATGGATGGAGCGAAAATGTGACATTGAGATTTGCTAGACTAGAATTAATTAGGGGAGAATGGAGAAGGTACTTAGGCAGTTTATTGGCAGATGGTGAATATATTCAAAATGAAGAAGCCAATACTTTTTTTAATGTTAGTGCAGTAAATCTTGAAGATAACGGAACTAGAGACCCTATAAATTATGTTTTACCTGAGGGTATTATCAGAGAAACCAATTATCAAACAGCCAACTTGGCCCAACAAAATGAACAAAGTTTAGTATTAGATGTATGTGGATTGAAAGATGGTGATTCAAGAGCTATTTATAGAAACGTTAATTTAGATATTAGAAATTACAACAAAATACAAATGTTTGTTCATGGAGAACCTAATGCAGGTTCAGAACCCATCAATGACAATGAAGCAACAGTTTTTATCAGGCTTGGAACAGATTTTGTTTCTAATTATTATGAGTATGAAATGCCTGTTAAAATTTCTCCATGGGGAAATAATGCTGCAAGTTCAGTTTGGCCTCAAGAGAATAACTTAACTATTAATTTAAATCATTTAAAAGAATTAAAAAAGAACAGAAATGCATCAGAATTCAGCAATTTTGATAGATATTCAAGATTTGATCCTGATAATCCTAGTTCTAATATTACAGTAGTTGGAAATCCGAATTTACAGGGTTTAAAAACAATAATGATTGGCGTTAGAAATCCTAAGAGTAATGATCCTAATAACCAATGGCAACCAGACGATGGATTAGAAAAATGTGTTGAAATTTGGGTAAACGAATTAAGGTTAAGTGACTTTAATGAAAATGGGGGATGGGCAGCTATTGGAAGAATGACAGCCAACCTTGCAGACTTTGCAGATTTAGCTGTTTCCGGAAACTATTCAACTCCTGGTTTTGGAAGTATAGAAAAAAGAGTGAGTGAAAGACAACAAGAATTTATCTATGGTTTTGATGCTTCAAGTACTGTTAATTTAGATAAGTTTTTTGGTGATCAGTCTGGCATAAATCTCCCTATGTATGTTGGCTATTCAAGAAATGTCATTAAACCTTTGTATGACCCTTTAAGTCCAGATTTATTATTTGAGAAAAGCCCAAATGAAGCTGAGAACTTATGGAATGATAGATTCTATAACGGTATTGATTTAACTGAAAGAAAATCAATCAATTTTACCAACATAAAATTTGATGGAAAAAAGAAAAGTAAACCCCCAAAGAAAGCAATAAATAAAAAATTAACAAATAAAAAAGAACCACTTAAAGAAGAGCTTAATGAAAAGGAAGAAGTAGCTGAAAAAATAATTTCAAAAAAGAAAAAGAAATTCAATCAACAAATTGCCCTTCCTTGGGACATATCCAACTTTAGTTTTAATTATTCTTTTACTGAATTATCTCACAGAGACATTAATACCAGACAAGATTTACAAAGGAATTACCTTGGGTCTGTTAATTATTTATATAATAGCAAGGTTAAACCTTTTGAACCATTCAAGAAAAATTCTTTTTTGAGAAAATCTAAATGGTTAAGGTTGATAAGAGATTTTAATATCTATCTACTTCCAAAGCAAATTGCTATTCGTTCAAATATGAACAGAACTTATAATATATTTTCAACTAGATACAATTTTCCGGGTGGTGAAAATTTTGAGGTTCCACAGTATGGTAAACAGTTTAATTGGGACAGAAATTATGACTTTAAATATGATATAACTAAAAACTTAAAATTTGATTTACAAGCTACCAATGGAGCATTTGTAAGAGAAACTCCAGGTAAAATAGATTATGGTATTTTTGGGTATGAAGACGAATTAGACCAAGAAGTAATCAATAACAGTCTAAAAACATTTGGTGAAAATATGAATTATAATCATGTTGGAAATGTATCATTCAAATGGCCATTAAAAAGTTTTCCGCTAACCGATTGGATTTCATTAACTACGAGATATACTGGGAATTTTGATTGGACTCGCGCTCCTTTAGCTCTTGATAATGATACTTTATCAGTAGGAAATATTGTTCAGAACTCTCGTGTCATCGCTTGGTCAGGAAAACTAAATTTCATAGCACTTTACAATAAAGTTCCATATTTGAAAAAGGTAAATAAAAAGTATGGAAATTCTCGAATTTCAAGAGCTAGAAGTAATACTACAAAAGGAGGTAAAAAGTCCAATTCAAAAGATGAAAAATCAGATAGCTCAAAGAAAAAGAAAGAAGAAAGTGATATTAAAATTTTAGATCAATTTGCAAGGATTCTAATGTCTGTAAAAAGTGTGAATGCAACTTTTAATACAAATGATGGTATTATGCTTCCAGGATATGCCAATAGAACTAACTTATTAGGGATGGATGACAATTGGTTAGCACCTGGAATGGATTTCATTGCTGGAGGATATCAAGAAAGAGATATGCTAGGCAATAAAACGAATTTTATTTTTGCCAATCATGCTGCCCAAAATAATTGGTTGGTAGATACCAATAACTACCAATATATAAGTACTCAGTATATTGTTAATCATACTGAAAATATGACTTTTAAAGCCTCTATTAAGCCCATTAAAAGCTTAAGAATTGATCTTTCAGCTGACAGGAATCTAATGGAGAATAGGACTTCAAATCTTGGTTTAGATGATGACAGATCTTTTGCACTTTTAAATAATCAATTTAATGGTTCTTTCAGCACTTCCATAATTACTTGGAATACAGCTTTCAAAGCTGATAAAATGAATGATACTACTCTATCGAATCAAATATGGGAGAATTTACTTTCTTACCGCCAAAGTATTTCAAGTTTAATGTCTCAATCAAATCCAAATGCCCCTAATAATTTGGAGAATAGCGGATATTACACTGGTTATGATAGTACTCAGCAGGATGTAATCATTGGGGCTTTTATGTGTGCTTATTTGGGCGAAACACCTTCATTAAATAATATAAATCCTCTAAAACAAAGAATTCCATTACCAAATTGGCGAATTACTTTTGATGGAATTGGTAAAATAAAATCTTTAAGAAAATATATTAAGAAACTCTCCTTTACTCATGCGTATAGATCTAATTTTTCATTGGGAAATTATACTACTAATTTAAGTGGTCAATGGGATGCAGCTGGAAATGCTACTCAAACAGATATTGCTGGAAATTTTATTTCTCAAAAACAAATTATGACCATGAATATTTTAGAACAGTTTGCTCCTTTACTTGGAGTTGACTTAACTCTTGCCAATAACATGTCAGTTAAATTAGAAATTAAAAAAGACAGAAATATTTCCTTAAGCTTAGCCAATAATCAAATTACTGAAATCAAGGGAAGTGAAATAAAGTTCGGTTCGGGATACACTTGGAGAAAATTATCTCTTCCTATAAAAATTTCTGGTAAAACTTTAGATCCAAGTGATTTAAGAATGAGATTAGATGTTTCCGTTAGAGATAATAAGACTATTACAAGAAAAATTATCGAAAATCAAAATCAAGCAACTGCTGGACAGCGTGCGGTTAGTATTCAATTTTCTGGAGACTATAATTTAACCAAGCAATTAATGCTTAGAATATATTTTGATAGAAGGGTGAATACTCCATTTGTTTCAACCTCTTTTCCTACGGCCAATACCAATGCCGGTTTTGCTCTCAGATTTCAGCTTAGATAATATTTTTTTTGTTAATTTGCTTCAAAATAATTGATAATGAATGTTCCAAATGATTTAAAGTATACAAAAGACCACGAGTGGGTTAAAATCGAAAATGATATTGCTATTATTGGAATTACTGACTTTGCTCAAGGAGAACTTGGTGATATTGTCTATGTGGAAGTAGACACTTTAGATGAAACATTGCAAAAAGAAGAAGTTTTTGGAACTGTTGAAGCTGTTAAAACGGTATCGGATCTTTTTATGCCTATTTCTGGAGAAATTTTAGAGTTTAACGAATCTTTAGAAACCAATCCGGAAAAAGTCAATGAAGATCCTTATAATGAAGGGTGGATGATTAAGATGAAGGTCAGTGACCTTTCAGAACTGGAACATTTGCTTTCAGCAGAAGATTATAAAAACAGCATAATTTAGTATCATTTTGGTATGGTTTTTGAATATTTTCTTTTAAATAGTTATTTTTATAAAATAATATGAAGCCCAAAAAAAATCCTGCAGTAGATGCTGAAGACATCAAGTCAAGAACCGTTTATGTTCTATCTGGTTTGGTTTTAGTAATTGCTTTTATTCTTTGTCTTGTTGAATATAAAAAAATTGATTTAGCTGGCGCTAGTATTGAGTCTTCCCTAACAGCCCTTGAAGACGAAGAAGTGGTTGAAATTAACCCAAATACACCACCACCACCACCACCACCACCACCACCACCCGCTCCCCCAGAAGAGGTTGAGGTATTGGAGGAAGAAGACGAAAGAGAGGAAACTAATGTCATCATTATTGATCAAGAAGCAGATATAGATATTGTTATTGAAGTTGAAGAAGAGCCTGAGCCAGTGGTAGAACAAATTTTTGATGTTGTAGAAGAAAATCCAGAATTTATTGGTGGAATGGCCAAGTTATATGAGTATCTAGGAAAAAATATTCAATATCCAGAAATGGCAAAAGAGAATGGAATTCAAGGAAAAGTCTTTGTTCAGTTTGTTGTTTGGAAAGATGGCACCATCAAGGATGTAAGAGTAGTGAAAGGAGTGCATAAAACTTTAGACAGTGAAGCACAAAGAGTGGTAAAATCAATGCCAAAGTGGACGCCAGGAAGACAAAGAGGGACTGCGGTAAATGCCAGATTTACGCTACCTATCAAATTTAGAATCAGTTAAATAATCATTCCTGCACCAACAGTATTGTTGGTATTTTCATCAATTATTATCAAACTTCCAGTTGATCTGTTATCATTGTATTTATCTACTAACAATGGTTGGGATAATTTAATGGTAATTCGCGCAATATCATTGCAATTAATTTTTCGATCTTCAACATTTCTGTGAAGTGTATTAATGTCAATCTTATATAAAATTTCTTTAATAATGCCCCTAACCTCTTTTGAAGTATGTTTAACAGTATATTTTCCTTTTTCTATTAAAGGATTTTCGTCAAGCCAACAAACCATTAATTCAATTTCTTTTAGGATTCTTGGTTGATTATTTTCCCTTACGATCATATCTCCTCTACTAATATCAAAATCATCATTAAGTGTCACCGTAACTGACATGGGAGCATGGGCTTCATCAATTTCTTTATTGTAAGTTACAATAGATTTAATTTTAGAAAGAAATCCTGATGGTAAAACCACAACTTCATCCCCTTTTTTAAATACTCCTCCTGAGATTCTTCCTGCATATCCTCTAAAATCATGGAATTTTTTATTTTGAGGCCTTATTACATTCTGGATAGGAAATCTACAATCAATAAGGTTGTAATCTGATGCAATATGAATGTTTTCTAAAGTATGCAGCAACGTACTTCCTTCATACCATTCCATTTCATTAGACCTATTAACAATATTATCTCCATTTAAGGCACTAATTGGAATAAACCTTACGTCCTTGGTATTTAACTTAGAACTAAAACCTGTCAATTCCTCTTTTATTTTTGTAAATGTTTTTACGTTGTAATCAACTAAATCCATTTTATTGATACAGTAAATAATATGAGGTATCCCTAATAAGGATGCTATAAATGAATGTCTTTTGGTTTGCTCAACAATTCCATTCCTAGCATCTACTAAAATAATGGCTAAATTGGCCGTACTTGCTCCGGTAACCATATTTCGAGTATATTGAATGTGACCTGGAGTATCTGCAACGATAAATTTTCTTTTGGGAGTAGCAAAATATCTGTAAGCGACATCAATTGTAATGCCTTGTTCTCTTTCGGCTCTTAATCCATCGGTAAGTAAAGCTAAATTTACTTTTTCCTCCCCTTTTTTAGAACTTGCATTTTCAATGGCTTCCATTTGATCTTCAAAAATGGATTTACTATCGTATAGCAATCTGCCTATTAAAGTGCTTTTACCATCATCTACGCTTCCTGCAGTAGTAAATCGCAATAAATCCATATTTAAATAGTTATTGCTCATTTTAAAAATAACCTTCTTTTTTTCTGTCTTCCATAGCAGCTTCAGATCTTTTATCATCAGCTCTTCCCCCTCTTTCTGTTATTCTAGAGGATGAAACTTCATCAATAATCATCTCTAAGCTATCAGCATCGGAAAGAGTTGCTCCAGTACAAGTAGCATCTCCAATGGTCCTAAATCTGACTCTCATATTTTGAATTTCTTCTTCAGCTTGGGTCTCAATAAAATCAGTTTTAGCCATAACTACATTATTTCTAATAAAGCATTCGCGATTGTGAGAAAAGTATAAAGAAGGAATTTTAATATTTTCTTTCAAAATGTATTGCCAAATATCCATTTCAGTCCAATTACTTATGGGAAATGCTCTAAAATGTTCTCCAAAGTTCTTTTTCCCATTAAATATATTCCATAGCTCAGGCCTTTGATTTTTTGGATCCCACTGACCAAAATCATCTCTATGGGAAAAAAAACGTTCTTTAGCTCTTGCTTTTTCTTCATCTCTTCTTGCTCCACCCATAGCGCAGTCAAATTGGTATTCATTGATACTATCAAGTAGAGTAGTTGTTTGCAATTTATTCCTACTTGAATTTATTCCCTTTTCTTCAATAATTTTTCCTTGATCAATAGATTTTTGAACAGAGGCAATAATTAATCTAGCTTTGGTTTCTTTAACTAATTCATCTCTAAATTGATATAATTCATCAAAATTATGTCCTGTATCAATATGCATAAGTGGAAAAGGAACATTCGCAGGATAAAATGCCTTTCTTGCTAAATGATAGCATACAATAGAATCTTTCCCCCCAGAAAATAGTAATACTGGGTTTTCAAACTGTGAAGCAACTTCTCTTATGATGAAAATCGATTCTGCTTCTAACTCTTCAAGATGACTTAATTGATATTTATTCAATTTTTAATTATTAATGGGATGGCAAAATTATATAAAATTTCAGACGATTCTTCAATTGAAATATTTTCTGTAGCGACTACTAAATTTGGAGAAACGGGCTTTTCGTATGGAGCTGAAATGCCTGTAAAGTTTTTAATTTCTCCCCTTATTGCTTTTTCATAAAGACCTTTGGTATCTCTTTTTTTACACTCGTTCAAATTAGTATCAATATAGATTTCATAAAAATCTGATGCCCCAATGATTGATTTTGCCTTTTCTCTCATTTTTTTTGTTGGGCTTACCAAACAACAAATGGTTACAATTCCACTTTCCACGAATAATTTTCCAATTTCAGATGTTCTTCTAATATTTTCCAATCTGTCCTCTTCACTAAAGCTTAAATTATTATTAATACCAATTCTAATATTGTCACCATCTAGTACTTGAGTAATGATTCCTTCCTTATGAAATCTTTTAGAAACAAACTTAGCAACAGTTGTTTTTCCAGAACCAGAAAGGCCAGTTAACCAAAGACAAACTCCTTTTTGGTTTAAAAGTTTTTCTTTATCTTCTCTTGAAATTAACTCATGCTTTGAAGAAAACAAATTTACCATGACAAATTATTTTAAAGATCAAATTTATCAATTATGTTATGTAAACTATGATTTTACTATGATTCATTACATTTGAAAAATAAAATTTAACAATAAATTTTGATTAAAGAATTTAACAATATAAAGGTAGACAAAGTAGGAATTGAGGATCGTATCAATAGAATTACTAAAAGAAGTCTAAAAAGGGAATCTAAATTAAAAGGTTTAGAAATGATTTTAAGTATGATAGATTTAACTACTTTGGAAGGGATGGACACAGTTAAGAAGGTAGAGCAATTGTGCTATAAGGCTACTCACTTACACAATCAATTTCCTAATTTACCTAGCGTTGCTGCAGTTTGTGTTTACCCAAATATGGTTCGTATTGCCTCCAATTCATTGAAAGAAAGCGATGTACTAGTGGCTAGTGTTGCTACAGCATTTCCTAGTGGAAATGCCACTTTACAAATCAAAATTAACGATACTAAAGAAGCGATTGAAAACGGAGCTAATGAGGTGGATATGGTGATAAGTAGAGGTAAATTTCATTCTGGGGAATATAATTATGTTTTTGACGAAATAGCAGCCATTAAAGATGTTTGTGGTGAAAATTCTAGACTGAAAGTAATTTTAGAAACAGGAGAATTGGGAGATTATGATCATATTAGAATGGCAAGTGAAATTGCCATAAATGCTGGAGCAGATTTTATTAAGACCTCAACTGGCAAAATATCACCAGCAGCTACTTTACCTATCACATTAGTGATGTTAGAAGCCATAAAGGACCATTACTATAGTACAGGAAAAATGGTTGGGATGAAACCAGCCGGTGGTATTTCTAATGCTAAACTTGCCTTACAATATTTAATTCTGGTTAAAGAAACTTTAGGTAATTTATGGCTAGATAAACATTGGTTTAGGTTTGGAGCTAGTAGTTTAGCCAATGATGTTCTAATGCAAATAGCCAAACAGAAAACAGGGTTTTATCAGTCAAATAATTACTTTTCAAAAGATTAAATTATGAGTTCAACTATACAGCCTTTAGAATTTAATGGAAATTGGGAGTTGTCACCTTCTTTAGAAAGTACCGACCACTTATCATTGAAAAATCAATATGGACTTTTTATTAATGGAAATTTTGTTAAGCCTTTATCAAAAAAGTTTTTTCCAACTATAAACCCATCTAATGAATCTACGATTGCAATGATTGCAGAAGCGGAAGAAAAGGATGTGAATTTAGCAGTGAAGTCGGC
Organism: Bacteroidetes bacterium MED-G20; assembly: GCA_002457645.1. Taxonomy (GTDB): domain Bacteria; phylum Bacteroidota; class Bacteroidia; order Flavobacteriales_D; family Parvicellaceae; genus MED-G20. Next base: position 5,260 of record NTKH01000004.1, on the reverse strand, counting down.
TAGAGTTGCTTATGATGGACATTGGTCTAAAATGCCAAATAAAGAACGAGCAAAATATATTTATAGAATTGCTAGAATGATTCAAGAAAAATCTAAGGAGCTGTCTGTTATTGAAACTTTAGACGGAGGAAAGCCCATTAGAGAGTCAAGAGATATTGATATTCCATTGGCAGCCGCTCATTTTTTTTATTATGCTGGTTGGGCAGATAAATTGAAATATGCATTTCCAATTGCAAATCCAAAACCTGTTGGGGTTGCCGGTCAAATAATTCCTTGGAACTTTCCTTTAATGATGGCTGCTTGGAAGATTGCACCAGCCTTAGCTACTGGAAATACATTGGTCTTAAAACCTGCAGAATCAACCTCTCTTACCGCACTAAAATTAGCAGAAATTATTCAAGAAGCTGATTTACCTCCAGGAGTGGTAAATATTATTACTGGCCCAGGCACAACTGGAAATTTAATGGTAAATCACCGCAAAATTGATAAAATTGCATTCACAGGCTCTACTGCAGTAGGAAAGTCTATAATGAAAAATATAGCTGGTAGTAATAAGAAGTCCACTATGGAATTAGGCGGAAAAGCTGCAAATATTGTTTTTGAAGATGCTCCTTTAGACCAAGCAGTTGAGGGAGTGATTAATGGAATATATTTTAATCAAGGTCATGTTTGTTGTGCAGGTTCTCGTTTATTTATTCAGGAGTCTATTTATGATTTATTCATTAGAAAATTAAAAGATAGAATGCAATCTTTAATTTTAGGAAATCCGCTAGATAAGAACACTGATATTGGAGCTATTAACTCTCATAACCAACTGAGGAGTATTAACAAATATATTGATATTGGGAAAAAAGAAGGAGCTGAAATTTTTCAATTAAATTGTGAAATACCCTCCAAAGGATATTGGTGTGCACCAACTCTTTTTACCAATGTCTCTCAATCTCATGCTATTGCTAGAGAAGAAATTTTTGGACCCGTATTGGCAGTTCAAACATTTAGAACTACTAATGAGGTAATTAACAAAGCTAATAATACTCCGTATGGACTTTCTGCTGGAGTTTGGACAGATAAAGGCTCTAAAGTATTTAATTTAACCTCAAAATTGAATGCAGGAGTAGTTTGGGCAAATACTTACAACAAATTTGACCCAACTTCTCCATTTGGCGGTTATAAAGAAAGTGGTCATGGAAGAGAAGGTGGATTGCATGGCCTTGAAGCTTATTTAAATCTATCATAATGTCTGAAAGAATCAAAGTTTTAAAAACATATAAAATATTTATTGATGGAAAGTTTCCAAGAACTGAATCTGGAAGATATTATCAATTAAAATCAAAAGATATTCCTTATGCAAATGTTTGCTTGTCTTCAAAAAAAGATCTAAGAAATGCTGTAGTTGCTGCTAGAAAAGCATTTCTACCGTGGGCAGAAAAAACAGCCTATAATAGAAGTCAAATTTTATATAGAATTGCTGAAATGCTTGAAAGTAGAAAAACTCAATTTATCGATGAGTTAACCATTCAAGGATTTAGTAAAAAAGACGCTTCAAAAGAGCTTGATCAAAGTATAGATAGAATCATTTATTTTGCTGGATGGGCAGATAAAATAAATCAAGTTTTTGGTGCAGTAAATCCAGTAGCTAGTTCTCATTATAACTTTACTCTTTTCGAACCTATGGGAGTTATTGGCGTGTTGAGTTCTGATGAAAGTCCTTTATTGGGACTTGTTTCTTCAATTATTCCAGTAATAGTTTCAGGAAATTCATGCGTAGTTATAGCTTCTGAAAAGTACCCATTAAGTTCTATTTCTTTTGCGGAAGTAATTTCTAATTCTGATGTTCCTTCTGGAGTTATAAATATTTTAACCGGAACAAAAAAAGAATTAGCATCTCCTATTTCTTCTCATATGGATATAAATGCATTGGGACTATTTTCACAAAAAATAGATAAGCAAATATTTATTAATGCAACTGAAAACCTAAAAAGAATCAGTTCCTTTAATGATATTCAAATTTATAGTGATGATTTTGATTCTCCTTACATAATTAAAAAGTTTATGGAGTCAAAAACTACCTGGCATCCTGTAGAAGTTGATTTCACAAAAACTAATAATTATTAAATGGAAAAAAGTAAAAAAAGACATTTAGCTAAAACATTTACTTGGAGGTTAACAGCTACAGCAACCACAATGATTATAGCATGGTTGGTAAGTGGAGATCCTTTAACTGGATTGAAGGTTGGAGGCATTGAATTTATAATAAAAATGCCAGTATATTATTTTCATGAAAGAGCTTGGTATAAATCAAATTTTGGATTAAATGCAAGAAAAAGAAAATAAATGGCTTTCAATTGCAAAAAAAGCAGCGGTAAAAGCAGGTGAAGAAATTTTAAATATTTATCAAAAAGATTTTAAAGTCAACTATAAAAAAGATAACTCCCCTTTAACTATCGCTGATCAAAGAGCCAATGATGTTATAGAAAAAATCCTCTCAGAAACCAGTATTCCAATATTAAGCGAGGAGGGAAAACAAATTGATTTTGAAGAAAGAAAAAATTGGAATTTATTGTGGATTGTTGATCCACTTGATGGAACTAAAGAGTTTGTTAAAAGAAATGGTGAATTCACGGTAAATATTGCTTTAATCAAAAATGGGTCTCCTATATTAGGTGTTATTTATGTTCCTGTTTCAGGATGTTTATATTTTGCATCTTCTAAGGGTTCATTTAAGGAACATAACGGAGATAAAATTCAACTACCTACGATTACTAAAGAAAGAAACTTCAGAATCGTAGGGAGTAGGTCTCATTTAAGTCCTGAAACTGAAAATTATATTGATAAATTAAGAAAACAAAAAGGAGAAGTTGAAATTGTTTCTATGGGAAGTTCTCTTAAAATATGTTTGGTTGCTGAGGGATTTGCAGATGTTTATCCTAGATTTGCACCAACTATGGAGTGGGATACTGCTGCAGGACACGCCATAGCAAAATATGCTGGCAAAAGTTTAATAGATTTAGAAACAAATAGCGAGATGATTTACAATCGCCCAATATTAAAAAATAATTGGTTTATAGTGAGATGAAAAGAAAAGTAGCATTAATAACAGGTGTAACAGGTCAAGATGGAGCTTATTTGTCAGAGCTATTATTAAAAAAAAATTATGAAGTACATGGAATTAAACGAAGAGCTTCTTCGTTCAATACTTCAAGAATTGATCATTTATACCAAGATAAGCATAAAGAAAATGTTAATTTTTTTCTGCACTATGGGGACTTAACAGACGCTACTAATTTGATTAGAATTATCCAAGAAGTTCAACCAGATGAAGTTTATAATTTAGGAGCTCAATCACATGTTAAAGTATCTTTTGAAATTCCAGAGTATACTGCAAACTCTGATGCTTTGGGAACTTTAAGAATACTGGAAGCCATCAGAATTTTAAAGCTAGAAAAAAAAATAAAATTTTACCAAGCTTCAACTTCAGAACTTTATGGAAAATCCCAAGAAGTTCCACAAAATGAAAAAACTCCATTTTATCCCAGAAGCCCTTACGGAGTTGCGAAACTTTATGCTTTCTGGATTGTTAAAAATTACCGTGAAGCTTATGGAATGTTTGCTTGTAATGGAATATTATTTAACCATGAAAGCCCAATGAGAGGAGAAACTTTTGTAACTAGAAAAATCACAAGAGCAGCAGTAAAAATAAAATTAGGTGTCCAAAAAAAACTTTATTTAGGAAATCTTGATGCTAAAAGAGACTGGGGACATGCTAAAGATTATGTAGATGGAATGTGGAGAATGTTACAACACGAAAATGCTGAAGATTTTGTTCTTGCTACTGGAAAAACAAATACTATTAGAGAATTTTGTAATCTTTCTTTTCAAGAGTTGGGAATCAAAATAAATTGGAAAGGTAAAGGAGAAAATGAAGTTGGATTAGATGCTTCAACTGGAAAAGAAATTATTTTAATTGATTCAAATTATTACCGACCTACAGAAGTAGATCTCTTGATAGGAGATGCCAGTAAAGCCAAAAAACTATTAGACTGGGAGCCACAAAATAATTTAAATTCTCTTATTAAAGAAATGATAAATTCCGATTATAAAGATTTAAAAAATCAATATATAGCTTCATGAGCTTTTCCCATCATTCAAAAATTTATATTGCTGGGCACAATGGGATGGTGGGTTCTGCTATTTCTAGAAAGCTTAAGTCCTTAGGATATCATAACTTAATTACCAAATCTTCTAAAGAATTAGATTTAAGAAATCAGAAACAAACACAAGATTTTTTTAAAAACGAACAACCAGAATTTGTTTTTTTAGCTGCAGCCAAAGTCGGTGGAATTTTAGCAAATAGTTCATATAAAGCAGATTTTATCTATGATAATTTGATGATCCAAAATAATGTAATTAAAAGTGCACATTATTATAGTGTGAAAAAGCTTTTGTTTTTAGGCTCTTCATGCATCTATCCAAGAGACGCATCTCAACCTATAAAAGAAGAGTATTTACTTTCTGGATATTTAGAATCTACCAATGAGCCTTATGCAATTGCTAAAATTGCAGGACTAAAAATGTGCGAATATTTTAGAGAACAATATGGTTGTAACTTTATCTCAGCAATGCCTTCCAATGTTTATGGACCAAATGATAATTTTGAGCCGAAGACGTCTCATGTATTCGCTGCATTGATAAAGAAATTTCATGATGCAATTATTCACAATCAATCTAAAGTCGAGATATGGGGGAGTGGGTCCCCTAAAAGAGAGTTTCTTCACGTGGATGATTTAGCAAATGCACTTATTTTTCTAATGAAAAAATACCATTCTAAGGAAACTATAAATATTGGTACAGGACAAGATATATCAATAAAAGAGCTTTCGTATTCTATGCAAAATATAATTGGTTTTAATGGGGAATTAGAATGGAATACTAGCATGCCAGATGGAACAGCCAAAAAATTATTAGATGTTAGTAAGATTAATAATTTAGGGTGGAAAGCAGATATCAAACTTAATACAGGTATAGCATTAACTTATGATTGGTATACTAAAAATCTGAAATAATAGCTTTATGGTTAGAGCTTTTTTTATTATTTTAAACATACTTGTTTGGAATGTATTCTTTGGCCAAATTAAGAATAGTAGTTTTTCAGCTTATTATTTAAATAGCTACAAACCAATTCACAGCTCTATTCAACCTTATTTGGAATCTCATCAATTTTCTTTAGATACAGTTACCAAAACTTATAAAAGTAAATGGA
>NTKH01000039.1 GCA_002457645.1 Bacteroidetes bacterium MED-G20 | reverse complement strand
TTAACTTTTTTAAATTTAGCTACATATCTAGGTTCTTCTTTTCCAGTTTTTGATGAAAATTCAGTTTGGGAGAAAGCAATTGAGCTATAAAGAAATATAAATGAGAATAATATGGAAGTTTTTCTTGTGTTCATAGTTTATAATTTTGACTTCAATATAATAAACAATTAGATTCTATCATGATGTGGAATGATTATTTAATAGATAATTCATCTAAAAATAGTCTTAAAATAACAATAATAAATAATTTAAATACCTGATTTTAAGTACTTTAAATAAATAAAAAAGGATATTTTTATGATTTTGATAAAAGCAGAGAGGAAGGGATTCGAACCCTCGTAACACTTTTGGTGTTAACACGCTTTCCAAGCGTGCGCCTTAAGCCACTCGGCCACCTCTCTATTAATTTTGCACAAATATATAGTTCTTAGGAGATTTGTGTAAAATATTACGATAATTATTTTGAAGATTCTTTTTTAATCCTTTCATTTGCAGACCTTTTGTTTCGGGGTGTAGCGTAGCCCGGTTATCGCGCCTCGTTTGGGACGAGGAGGTCGCAAGTTCGAATCTTGCCACCCCGACTAAAGTTGAAGCTCATCTAAAGATGGGCTTTTTTATTTCGATTTTTAAATTTATTTTTAATTATTATTTTTTTTAGATGAATAAAATAATTTTTTTAATATCGCTATTTTTCAATTTTCAATTTCTTTATGCTCAAAAAATATTTTCTGTTAAGTATGAATCTAGAGCAGATCTAAAAGTATTTGTAGTTGACTATGAATCTCAAGCTGAACTATTGGTTTTTAAGGTTAAATATGAGAGTCAAACTGGTAAAAATGATGGAAAATGGTTTTTTGTAGATTATGAATCTAGATCTGATAAAAAAATATTTTTTGTGGATTATCAGTCTAGAGCAGACTTAAAAATTTTCTTTGTTGACTACGAGAGCAGAGCAGGTTGGAAAGAAAATTCCAAAAAACATCTTTTATACTAATGTTTAAAAATAAAATTCCAGATATTGGAATGTCTGAAAAAGATCTATTTGAAGATTTAGAAAACTCCAAGAATTTAGATCTAGATTGGAAATCTGGTAAAACTTTTGGAGCTGTTTATTACCCCGGAGAAAGTTATTCAAAAGCCATTTCAAGCGCTTATGTAAAGTTCATGCATGAAAATGCATTTGATCCTCAGTTGTTTAATAGTATACTTAACATGGAAAATGAGTTAGTTCAACAAACAGCTTCCTTATTTTCAAGTAATCAGAAATTATTTGGTAACTTAACAAGTGGAGGAACTGAGAGTATTTTTCTTGCATTACTGTCAGCTAGAAATTGGTCAACTAAACATAAAAACATTAAAAATCCCGAAGTTATTCTTTCATCAAGTGCTCATCCTGCATTTTTAAAAGCAATGAATTTTCTTAGTATTAAGGCTATAATTATACCTACTAACAATGATTTTAATTTAAATCTTAAAGTTTTTAAAGAAGCAATCAACCAAAATACTATTTTATTAGTTGGATCAGCTCCAGCTTACCCAACTGGAATGATAGATCCAATTTCAGAATTATCCAATTTGGCATTAGAAAACAATTTATTGCTTCACATTGATGCTTGTATAGGAGGTTTTTTACTTTCTTATTTAAAAAAATGTAATTATACCATTCCATTATTCGATTTTAATTTAGAAGGAGTTAGTTCTCTTTCTGTTGACCTTCACAAGTATGCTTATGCTCCAAAGGGCTCTTCAGTTTTATTATATAGAAATGACGAATTAAGGAAAGAACAATTTAGCGTGTATCCAAGTTGGGAGGGAGGAATCTATGGTTCTACTTCTTTTCTAGGAACAAAGCCTGGTGGAATTGTGGCTGCTACATGGTTTACTTTAAACCATATTGGTGAAAACGGATATGTAGGGTTAACTCAAAAAACAATGTCTGCCACAAAAGTTATTTATGATTTTATTCAAAAGTCTGAGGATCTTTCCATTATTGGAAATCCCATAATGAGTTTATTAGCCTTTCATAGTGAAAAATATGATATATTCCATATAGCTGATGAATTAAGTAATTTGGGTTGGTATATAGGAAGATTACAAAATCCTCGTGGAATTCATCTGGTAGTTTCTCAAATCCATGCTGATGGTGCTGCTGAAAATTTTATTTCTGATTTACAAACAGTATTGAATAGTTTGAAAAAATCTAAAATAAAAAATAAAATGGTTAAGTCTACAGATGCTTTTGCTGTTAATACTCTTAAGAAGACTGGATTTACTAGTATTAAAAAGACTATTTTGAGTAAAGCAAAATCTACCAAAAAGTCTAAAAAAAGATTAATTTATGATTTAAAAAGTGATTTAAATATAGAAGAAAGTGACGACTTATTTAAATCTATTTTAAGTAACTTTTATTGATTTTTTTCAAAAAGCATTATGCTTTCTATATGTGAGGTATGTGGGAATTGGTCCACCAATGAAAATTTTTTAAGCTGATAACCCATTTCATTTAAAGTTACCAAATCTCTTGCTTGTGTTGATGGGTTACAACTTACATAAACAATAACCTTTGCATTAAGCCTTATTACTTTTCTCAAAGATTTTGGACTTATTCCCGCCCTAGGGGGATCAATTACTATAGAATGAATTTTATTTTGATATTCTGGATGGTTTAACAAAAATTTACCAACGTCTGAACTTATAAATTTTAAATTTTGTAGTTGATTTTTCTTGGCATTTTTCTTGGCATTTTTAATGGCAGATTCTACTATGTCAACTCCTATAATATTGTTAGGGGTGTTTTTTGAAATTAGTTGTCCAATTGTACCAGTTCCGCAAAATAAATCAAGAATAATTTTATCATTGGGTATATTATATTCTAATAAATAATCAATGACTTTTTTGTATAATTTTTCAGCACATAAGGGATTGGTTTGAAAAAAACTTTGCATACTTATTTCAAAGTCTAATCCATTTATCCTTTCAATTATAGTTTCTTTCCCTAAAATAAGTTTACTAGATCCTTTGTCTAGTTTTTCCCTGTCAGCAACATCATCATTAACGGTATGTAATAGACCTGCCATCCTGCTTCCCAATAAATTGGATAAAAAGTTACCAAAATTAATGGAAGAAAATTTTTTTAAATCTTTAGATGACGTTACAAGGTTGAATAAAAGTTTATTTTCAGAATAGCTTTTTCTTACAACTAAATGCCTAAAAAAACCTTCCTTTTTTGGGGGATGCCATGCTGATAAAGAAGTACCCTCTAAATATTTTCTAATTTCTTTTAATCTAGACTCTAATTCTTGATCAAATAACCCTGAATCGGCATCTAAATTTTCAACAATCCACCATGTTCCTTTTCTTTTAAAACCAAGAGAAAAACAATCATCAACTACTTTTTCCTTCTTAAAATCGTATCCTATTGAAGAAAAGGAGTATTCCATTTTATTCCTGTAATGGTGAGAATATGGGGAAGGAATCCATTTGTCAAAATATATTTCAGAGTTTTCTAATTTCCCAATTCTGGTAAAGACATCTTTAGTCACATGTATTTTCATATTCTTTTGATCCTCTATAGGTAAATTGATGTAGGGAGCTCCTGATATTTCTTGATAACTAGAATTAATTTCTAATTTTGACCTTTTTAATACCTCTTGGATTATTGCTTCTGCATAAGCAGTTTTTTTTTTGGTTATTTTGACATTTACTAATTGACCAGATATTCCATGTTGTACAAAAACTATAAAATCTTTATCTAATTCTTTGACTTTTCCAATTCCCTTTCCTCCAAAAGCAAAATTTTCAATTTCTAGTTTAATTATATCTCCTTTTTTAATCATTTATTTACTGCTATATTTATGTATCTATTAAAAAATATTTATGCGTTTTAAAATTTCAATCAGTAAAAGTTTAGCAATATTAACAACTTTGCTCTTAACATTTTCTGTTAGCTTGTTCTATTGTCAAGATTATAGTAAAATCGTTAGATTATCAGGAAAAATTTCTAACCCTAACTCAGACAATATTATGATAATAGGAAAAGATTTCAAAAAAGTAATAAAATTATCATCAGAAGGAGAATTTAGTGATACATTGGGTGCAGAACCAGGATATTATTCTTTTTATGATTATAAAGAAAGCACTTCTATATATCTTGAGCCAGGGTATGACTTAAATATAACTTTAAATACCAAAGAATTTGATGAAACTATAAAATATGTAGGGATAGGGGATCGACCCAATAATTTTTTAGCTTCTTATTTTATGTTTAAAGAGAAAAATGCTATTGGTAATAATGCCTATAAAAATATGAGTGCACAAGAATATTTTGATCATTCAATGATGACTTTTGAAAAATCTTTGACTTTGCTTAATCAATCTAATATTGATAATGAGTCTTTTACATCCAAACAGAACGAAACTTTTCAGTTTGAGTTATTAAATGATTTAATAGAAAGTAAAGTAGGTAGTGAATATTTTAGTGGTAAATCAACAGGAATTATCACACAGTATTTAGATAAAAAAATCAATTCAATTAATTTTAAAGACACACTTCTTTTCAAATCAAACTATCCGCTAAAATTTTTTATTTCCTATTTCACTTCAGGTTTGGTAGCTAATGATAAAAATTGTTTGAATAAATTTGAAAATGACATAAATGAAATTCAAAAAAAGGATGTTATATCTTCTTTGAAAAGAGGTATTTCTTTTTATAATGAAGAAAAGCTAGAGGTTTATTATTTTACCTTAAAAAAATTACTTGGTAATGATAATAGCTTCCAACAAATTAAAACAAAGTATGATCAAATTCATCAATTAAAAAAAGGAAACCCTTCTCCATCTTTCAATTACCCTGATTCATCTGGAAAAAGTATTTCTTTAGCATCACTTAAAGGAAAACTTGTTTATATTGATGTTTGGGCAACATGGTGTGGTCCTTGTTTAGCGCAAATCCCTTATTTGAAAGAATTGGAAGAAAAATATAGATCCAAAGAAGTAGCTTTTGTTAGTCTTTCAATAGATCAATTAAAAGATAGTACAAAGTGGAAGAAAATGATTGTCAATAAAGAACTTGAAGGAATTCAGATAATTGCAGACAATGCATGGCGATCTGCTTTTGTAAAGGACTATTTAATTGAAGGAATTCCACGATTTATTCTTATAGATCAATCTGGAAATATTATTTCTCCTAATGCACCCAGGCCTGCATCATATAATGAAGGTAATTATGAGTTGAGTGATGAAATTCAAATATTATTAGACGAAAATCTCTAATACTCTAACTTCTTAAATAGTTATTAAAATATTTTTTCTTTTATGAACAATGTCTCTTTTTTTTAATTCATAATTATATATTTGTCCCTTATTTATAATCATTCTTAATAAGGTTGAAAAAGAACGTAATTATAGCTGATAGTTCAGAACTTATATTAAAAGGTTTAAAATCTATCCTACAACCATATGTTGATGATGAAATCATTTTTTCTTTAAGTTTTTCAGATTTAAAAGAAAAAGTAAAAGTTCTAAAAAATATATTTCTTATAATAGACTACACTTCGCAAGGTTTTTCTTTAGATGAAATTGTAGAACTTAAAAATAGATATCCAAAAGTAATCATGATGGCTGTAACTCCTTACACTAATGCTCAAACTATTGTACAAGCTATTAGAGCTGGAATAGAAAGTCATATTAAAAAAGAATGTTCTGTTGCTGAAATTAAAAATGCTTTTAAAATAACTTCAAAAGGAGAGAAGTTTTTTTGTGATGACATAGTGAAGCAAATGCGAAATGAAAATATTAATCCTAAAAATATTTTTTTTAAATCATTAGATCCAAATCCTGTTCAATTAAGTAAAAGAGAGCTTCAAATCATACAATTTATCGCTGAGGGTTATACAAATTCTCAAATTGCTGCTATTATATATTTAAGTAATCATACTGTAAATACTCACAGAAAAAATATTATGAAAAAATTGGGAGTTAACAACACTACTGGAATTGTGATGTATGCTGTTAAAACCCAAATGGTGAGTCCAAATCAGTTTAGCTTTAAAAAATCTAATCTAGATTAATGGAGCAATCCTATTTAATACCCTTTCTTATTACTCTTTTTGCAGGTTTGTCAACAACTCTTGGAGGATTAGTAGTATTTTTTGGGAACACTAAAAAGTTAAATTGGTTATCCTTTACAATGTCTTTTGCAGCTGGTGTGATGTTATATGTTTCATTTATTGAGATTCTGCCAGAATCTTATTTTGAGTTTAAACATACTAACGATCAAAATACAGTATTACTTTACGTATTAGGGTTTTTCATTTTTGGAGTACTTTTTGGTGTTTTTACTGATAAAATACTCCCAGAACAAAAAATTAATAATCAGGTAAATAAAAGTATTACTTCAAAAAATAAAAAAATATACAGATCAGGTATACTAATAGCTTTAACTATGGCGCTTCACAATTTTCCTGAGGGCATAGTAACTTTTATCGGAAGTGTTAATGATTTGTCATTTGGACTAGTAATAGGCTTAGCAATAGCTTTACATAATATTCCTGAAGGAATGGCCATTTCTGTTCCTATTTACCATGCTACAGGAAGTAAGAAAAAAGCTTTTTTATATTCTGCATTAAGTGGTTTCACAGAGCCGTTAGGAGCTCTGTTTTGTTATTTTGTAATTAACTCTTATTTAGACGACTTTTTAACTGCTGCTATAATGTCAATAGTAAGTGGAATTATGATTTTTATATCCATATTTGTTTTAATGCCCTTAAGCTTTGAATATAAAGACAAGTATGAACATATTCTTGGATTAGTTATTGGAATGGTTGTTATTGGAATTTCAATTTACTTGATGTGATTATTTCCCCATTCCTGGAAGTATATTAAAAGCAGTACTTTTCATTTCATTTTCATTTACATGATCAGCATCTAAAATAGCTTGATTAAAACCTTCAATCATTGCATCAATCAAACTATCTTTTTCTAAACTTTCGTAAACTTCATCATCAATATAAAGTTCTTTCAATTTTCTATTCCCATCTAAAATAAATCTAATTTTACCATTTAAGGCATCTCCTTTCACGTATATATTTTCTAATCTTTTTTTAGAGTCTTCTACTACACCTTGCATTTCTTGTAGTTTGGACATCATGTCCTTCATATTTTGATTACCAAACATTATTTTAACTTTTTATTGTTCTTAATTTCATCATTTCTTTCCTTCTTTCTCTTTTGATCTTGCATATTCCATTTATAAAGTTTGTAACCTATTGTAATTCCACCAAAAAATATGATAGCTACAAAAAAAACTACAAAAAAATCACCAGGGCTCATTTTACAAGATGTTGCTATTTATAATTTTTTCTAATTGAATGCCTCTCGAACCTTTTAAAAGAACCATATAATTTGTATAATTTTCATTTTTTATAAAATTGATAATTTGTTCTGTTAATTCAAAACATTTGAAATTATGATTAGTCTTTTGATAACATTTACCTACCAAAATGGCTTTGAGCGAGTTGTCTTTTAAATAATCAACTATATTTTGGTGTTCTTCATTCTCTACATTTCCCAGTTCTAACATATCTCCTAGTATTACCAATTTATTTTCATTTTCTAAATCTTTAAAGCTTTTCAGAGCTTCTATGGTGCTAGTAGGATTTGCATTATAGCAGTCGGCAATGATGGTATTGTATTTTGTCTTAATTAATTGAGACCTATTATTATCAGGCTCATAATTAGATATTGAATTAGAAATTTCTTTTAAGCTTATCCCAAATAATTGACCAAAACTTACTGCTGCTAAAATATTATTTAAATTGTAGGAACCTAAAAGTAAAGTATTAATTATTTCTTTTTTGTTGTTGTTTTCGACTTTTATTTTTAAAAAAGGATTTTGACTAATTAATTCTCCATTTATATCAGATAATTGATAACCATATGAATATTTTTTTATATTTCTTGGTAGGTAGTTAATTAGCAATTTATCATCATTACATACTACAATCTCCCCATTTGATTTAATTAAATAATCAAAAAGTTCCAATTTGGTTTTTCGAATAGTTTCAATGTTTCCAAAACCTTCTAAATGAGCTTTACCAATATTAGTTATTATCCCATAATCTGGTAAGGCAATTTCTACCAATTCTTTTATATCTCCTTTTTTACTAGCTCCCATTTCTATTACTGCTATTTGATGATCATCATGAATTTTAAGAATGGTTAAAGGAACTCCTATGTGATTGTTTAAATTCCCTTGAGTTATAAGGACATTAAATTTTGATTTAAGAACACTACCAATTAATTCTTTAGTTGTTGTTTTACCATTTGTTCCCGTAATAGCTATAATAGGAATTTTATTTTTTTTTCTATGAATTAAAGCTAATTTTTGTAAAGAATTTAACACATCATCTACCAGAAAAGTCTTTCCTTGAATATAATATTTCTTTTCATCAATAACAGCATATTTAGCTCCGTTATTTAATGCTTTTTGAACGAAAGAATTGCCATTGAAATTGGGGCCTTTTAATGCAAAAAAAAGATCGTTTTTTATAATGTTTCTTGTATCTGTTGTAATTTGTTGATTACAATCTATATAAGCATCATAAATTTCATCTATCATTTTTCACCAAATCTATCCATTACGGCGTTGGTTACACCCGTTGAAGAAAATCCTCCATCATGAAAAAGGTTTTGCATAGTCACATATTTTGTTAAGTCACTAAACATAGCTAAACAATAATTGGCACAGTCAAGTGAACTTGCGTTGCCTAGCGGACTCATATTTTCACTAAAATCAATAAATTTATCAAAACCAGAAACTCCACTTCCAGCAGTGGTTACAGTAGGAGATTGAGAAATGGTATTAACTCTTACTTTTTTTGATGATCCATAATGGTATCCAAAACTTCTTGTTATAGATTCTAAAAGCGATTTTGCGTCTGCCATATCATTATAATCTGGGAAAATTCTTTGTGCAGCAATATAAGTTAAGGCAACTACCGAACCCCATTCATTAATAGCATCCATATCGGAGGCAACTTGTAATACTTTATGTAGAGACATTGCAGAAACATCTAAAGTTTTTTTGTACCATTCATAATTTATATCCGTATATTTTTTCTTTTTTCTTACGTTGGGTGACATTCCAATTGAATGGAGCACAAAATCTACTTTTCCATCAAGAACTTCTTGTGATTCTGTAAATAAGTTTTTTAAATCATCAATCGATGTTGCATCAGCAGGAATTATTTTTGAGTTTGTTTTTTTTGCTAAATCATTTATGGCGCCCATTCTCATAGCTATAGGAGCATTTGTTAAAGTAAAAGTAGCTCCTTCTTCGTGTGCTCTCTCTGCAACTTTCCAAGCAATGGACATATCATTTAAAGCTCCAAAAATGATCCCTTTTTTTCCTTTAAGTAAATTGTGAGACATATCTTTATTGTTTTATTCAAATATAGAAATATACATTAATAAAATTTATTTCATCTTTAAAATACCGTAGTTTAGTTATTTAAATGGCTAGGAATCATTATAAAACTTTAGGTCTAAGTAGTAATGCAAGTAAGTCTCAAATAAAAAGAGCTTACAGAAAACTTGCCATGAAGTATCATCCTGATAAAAATAATACTCCACAAGCCCAAATTATTTTTATAGAAATTAATGAAGCTTATTCTTATTTAAGTGATGAAAATAATCAACAAGTCAAAAAACCATTAGTAACAAATAGTTCAAGAAAAAAATCTAAAATATCCCAAGATGATTTAAATAAAAGAATGGAGTGGGCAAGGAGATACGTTGAATACAAAAAAATTAAGGAAGAAAAAATTAATGAGATAAGTTACTATAAAATTCAAAAATCATCTTTGAGATGGATTATTCCAACAATTAATGGTGTGAGTATAATTTTTGCTTTTTTAATTTTACTAGATTTTAAAATCTTACCTACAAGTTCTTTAAATGTATCTCTTATCACTTATTATGTTGACATGGACTCTAAAAAACTTGCATTGAAATTCATAGATGATGATGATAATAAATTTCAATTCGGAGTTTCTCTGGAGGATATAAAACAAATCAATATTGCATCAATTAAAAAATATACTTGTCAAAAAAGTATGTTATTTAGACAAAAAACCCACATGTTTTTAAATGTAGATAATAAAGACGTTATAATTTTCAATCATTATTGTGTATATAAAATATTTTATTTTTATTTCGTTATACTACTTCTTCCTTTTATTACAATCCTTTCAAAAGGTCCAAATACAGTCCATATTTTGTCATCTTATGTTATTTCAACTGTTTCTGTAATTGGTATGGTTTTCTTAACTCTGACTCTAATAATATGAGAAGTATTTATATTTTATTTATTTTTTTATTGATTTTAGGTTGTGATAGTAAAGCTCCTAAAGAATTATTTAAAGAGTCCGAAAAAAATAATAATTCCTTAACTGTAAACAAAAAGACATTAAAAAATAATAAAAAAATATCTGAAACCAATCAGCTAATTAATAATAAAAATGTAAAAGAAAAACTCTTTGAATTTGGTCTGAAAAATCCAGAAGAGTACATTATTATTAAAACAAGTTTTGGTAATATCAAAATTCGACTTTATGATCAAACCCCTTTACACAGAGCCAATTTTATAATGCTGGCTAAAAAAAAGTTTTTTGATTCAACAATTTTTTATAGGGTGATTAGAAATTTTATGGTTCAAGGAGGTAATAGTGATAAAAATAATATGTTGCAAAAGATGTCAAAAATTGGTATCTATAGAATTCCTCCAGAAATTGATAAAGATTTAATTCATAAAAGAGGGGCTATTGCAATGGCTGTTCAAGAGCAATACTATAAAGACCCTTCTAAATTCAATTTATCATCTAGTCCATATAATTTTTATATTGTTCAAAAGGGTCCTTTATCAAATAGCTACATGGATAAAATTGAAAAAAAATATAATATAAAAATTCCCAAAAAAAGTAGATTGATTTATAATAAAACTGGTGGAACCCCTCATTTAGATAATGAGTATACTGTTTTTGGTGAAGTAGTAAGCGGAATGAAAATAGTTGATGAAATAAGTAAACAAATTACAGATGGTAAAAATAGACCTTTAGAAAATATTTATATTTCCATTGATGTAATTAAATAAATGTTGACTATTAAAACGTAACTTTTTCTTTTTTTTGCAGTAAAAATTGACTATTAATTGTAATGATGAATATAAAAGACCCAAATATTAATTTGATTATCCATCTTTCAAAAATATTTCAAATTCCTAAAAAAGTATTCATCTTTTTCTTTGGCTTTATACTTTTCGGAACTCTTTCATTCATTTCATATGTTCCATTAAATAATAATTCTCCAATTGACAATGAAGTTGTATTATTAAATGAAGAATATTCTGAAAAACAAAACGATATTTCAAATCGTAGTCTTATAAATTCAAATGAATTTCAAAATGAATTCGCTCTCATCGTTGGTTCCTATAATGAAGAATTAAATGCTAAAAATCTTGAGTTAGAAATGAAAAAAAGAGGATTTAAAGATTGCTCAATTATTTCTCATGTAGAATTAAATAGATATTGGGTTGTTTTAAAACGTTATTCCAATAAAAAACAAGCCGTCATAGATAGGGAAAGATATTTATTAGATGGCTGGATAAAACAATTATAATTTTATTTTAAAAAAATTCCTACTGGACAGTGATCAGATCCCATTACATCATCCATGATAAATGCGTCCTTAACCAATTTTAAAGCATTCTTAGAGGCTAAAAAATAATCTATTCTCCAACCAATATTTTTAGCTCTTGAGTTAAATCTATAACTCCACCAAGAGTATTTAATTTTTTCTGGATATAAATGTCTGAATGTATCTGTAAATCCAGAATTTATAAAATTGGTCATTCCATCAATTTCATCTTGAGTATAACCAGATGTTTTGTTGTAGTTAGATTTAGGATTTTTTAAATCAATTGGTTGATGTGCTACATTTAAATCTCCGCTCAAAAAGACGGGTTTATTTTTTTTCTTTAAATATTCTAATAAATCTTTATCCCATTTTTTTCTGTAATCTAATCTAATTAACTGACTTCCACTGTTTGGTACATATACTGTAATAAAATAAAAAGATTCATATTCTGCACATATCAATCTGCCTTCTTGATCATGCTCTTCAATTCCAAGACCATAAGAAACGCTTATTGGTTTTTTCTTTGTAAGAATAGCTGTTCCACTATACCCTTTTTTAATTGCACTTGAAGAATATATATGGTAACCATTTACATCTTTAAGAGCTGTTTGTACTTGATCATCTTGTGCTTTTGTTTCTTGAAATCCTATTATATCTGCATTAATATGTTCTATAATTTCAGAAAGACCTTTTTTTTCTACTGCTCTAATTCCGTTTAAGTTCCACGATACTAATTTCATTTTAATTTTTTATATATTATAGTCATTTAAATTATTAAATCTTTTTTAAACTGATATTTTTGTGGTGAATTAAATATTCTAAAATGAATTTTGAAAATTATAATTTTAAAAATAAAAGAGCATTAGTTAGAGTTGATTTTAATGTGCCTCTTAATAGTAGTGGTATCGTAACTGATGATACAAGAATTAGAATGGCAATTCCAACCATTAAAAAAATCATAGATGATGGAGGAAGTATTATTTTAATGTCACACTTAGGAAGACCAGATGATGAACCAAATCCTCAATTCTCACTTCAACAAATTCTTCCTAATCTAGAAATTTTATTGAATCAAAAAGTAATTTTTTGTGATGATTGTATTAGTGAAAAATCTATAAGTATTACAGAAAAGCTAAACCCTGGAGGTATTGTTCTTTTAGAAAATTTAAGGTTTTATAAAGAAGAAAAATTAGGTAATAAAGATTTTGCAATGAAATTATCCAAACATGGGGATGTTTATGTTAATGATGCTTTTGGAACCGCTCATAGGGCCCATGCTTCTACTTCAATAATTGCTGATTTCTTTCCTCAAAATAAAATGTTTGGTTATTTAATTGAAAATGAAATTAAAAGTGTAGATAAAGTTCTAAATAGTCAAAATCATCCACTTACTGCAATTGTTGGGGGCGCTAAAGTATCTTCTAAAATCACTATTATTTTAAAGCTTTTAGAAAAAGTAGATCATTTAATTATTGGAGGAGGAATGGCTTATACTTTTATTAAGGCTCAGAATGGTTCTATTGGTAAATCTTTAGTAGAAGATGACTTTTTGAAATTAGCTCTTGAGATATTAGATGAAGCTAAAAAACAAAATGTGAAATTACATCTACCAGTAGATTCTTTGTGTAGTAAAGAATTCAGTAATGATTCAGAAAGGTATATAAGACCAATTTTTAGCATTCCTGATAATGAAATGGGACTTGATATTGGTTCAGAAACAATAAAAATATTTTCTGGTGTTATTAATAATTCATCATTAATTTTATGGAACGGTCCAATGGGTGTTTTTGAAATGAGTAATTTTCAAAAAGGAACAATATCTGTAGCAAATGCAATAGTTAAAGCCACAGAAAATAATGCATTTTCTCTGGTCGGTGGAGGAGATAGTGTTGCGGCAATTAATTTATTTAATTTAGCTGACAAGGTAAGCCATGTTTCCACTGGAGGGGGTGCCATGCTAGAATACTTAGAAGGCAAAGAATTACCTGGAATAAAAGCTATTAAAAATTCATAAATGAATAACAATTTTTGGTTTATTATTATTTTGATATTTTTTTTAAGTTGTAAGGAGAAACCTGAAAGAAATGAAAATTGGATAGATA
>NTKH01000038.1 GCA_002457645.1 Bacteroidetes bacterium MED-G20 | reverse complement strand
TTTAAAGAATTATGCAGGGATACCGATATCGAGTGGAGTATACTTGATACATATAAAGGTACCTGGAGTGTGTGAAAAGGTGTTGAAGTGGTTTGGTGTGATAAGACCACCAGATTTGGATAGTTTTTAACTTATTTTTTATATTTGTAGTAATATAATTTTTGAGTCCGCTTATAGCGGATTTTTTTTTCAAATTAAAGTTATGTCAGAAATAAGTTATTACACACAAGAAGGGTTAGAAAATTTAAAGCAAGAGATTAAACATCTTGAAACAGTTGAAAGACCAAAGATTTCACAACAAATTGGAGAAGCAAGAGATAAGGGAGATTTGTCAGAGAATGCAGAATATGATGCCGCTAAGGAGGCTCAAGGAATGCTTGAAGCAAGAATAGCTAAATTAAAAAATACTTTTGCAAACGCGAGATTAATTGACGATAGTGAAATTGATAACAGTAAAGTTTTTATCCTTTCAACAGTTAAAATTAAAAACATTAAAAATAATATGCAATTAAGCTACACACTTGTTGCAGAAAATGAAGCTGATATCAAATCAGGAAAAATATCCGTAGATTCACCCATTGGGAAAGGTCTTCTTGGAAAGAAAGTGGGCCAAGTAGCTGATATTAATACACCAGCTGGAATTATGAAATTTGAAATAATTTCTATAAATAGGTAATGTCAGACTCTATTTTCACTAAAATTATAAAAGGGGATATTCCATCTTATAAAATTTTAGAAAATGAACATTTTATTTCTTTTTTAGATATAAACCCTATTAAGGAGGGTCACACATTAGTAGTCCCTAAACTACAAGTAGATTATATTTATGATTTGCCTAATGATGTTTTTTCTGGACTATTTAATTTTTCTAAAATAGTAGCTCAAAAAATAAAGAGGGCTATCGAATGTGACAGAATTGGAATTTCTGTAGTTGGTCTAGAAGTTCCTCACGCCCATATTCATTTAATTCCTATCAATGAAATTTCAGATATGAGTTTTGAAAGCCCGAGAATTCATCCATCAAAAATAGAACTGAATAAAATATTAAAAAAAATAAAAAGCTCTAAATAGATCTTTTAGGATTGTTTCTTAGAAAATCTTTCCAACCACTATAGGAGCTTTTGCTCGTTTGATTATTTTGAAAATAATGACATACTGCGACCGCAATTCCATCAGAAGCATCTAATTCTTTTGGAAGAGTTTTTAATTTCAAAATAGTTAATAACATTGAGGCAACTTGTTCTTTACTAGAAGCACCATTTCCTGTAATAGATTGTTTTATTTTTCTTGGTGAATATTCTTCTATTGGTAAGTCTTTTACTAAAGAAGCTGCCATAGCGACCCCTTGAGCTCTACCTAGTTTAAGCATTGATTGAACATTTTTTCCAAAAAAAGGAGCCTCTACAGCAACTTCATCAGGATAGTATTCTTCTATTAAATGTGTGATGCTCTCAAATATTTTTTTTAGCTTCAACTGATGATTCTCCAATTTAGACATTCTTACTACACCAGTGCTAATAAGAGTTATTTTATTATTTGTAATTCCAATCAATCCATATCCTAATATGTTTGTACCTGGATCAACTCCTAATATGATTTTGTCAAATTCTTTCAAAAAAAACTATTTAATTATATCAAAATACCTTTCTAAAAATACCCTTTTTATTTCATTACCTGTATTTGTTGTTGCCATTGGCTACATATTTTTCACAATTAAAAATCAACAGAATATTTTATATTCTATTGTAAATAATCTTTCATTAGACTTATTTCCTTTTTTATTTATGGTCTTAATATTTCAATTTATTAATTGGATTTTAGAGGCAATTAAATTAAATATCTTGTTGATCGGTTCAGATAAATATAATTTTATTGATATTGTTAAAGCAATCTATGCTGGAAATTTAACTGCCTTAATTACACCTAAAAGATTGGGAAATTTTATTGGAAGATCATGGATTTTAAATAATAAGGCTAATCATATTATTACTGCTTCAGTTTCTGGAAATATATCTCAACTTTTTGCAACAGTACTTATGGCTTTTATGGCTTTTATAGCGCTTAATTTTTATAAAATTGATACTCTAAATTTATTTGATTCATATTTTTTAATTCTTTCATTTATATATGGGTTTATTCTAATATTTCTTTCTTTCATATTATTTAATAAAAAATGGTATATAGTTTTTGATCAATTCAATTTTCTAGTATTCATGAAAAAACCTTTTAAATATTTAAAAAATATTGTTCTGGTAAAGCGTTTTCAGATTTTGCTAATTTCAATAGCCAGATATTTTATTTTTATTATGCAGTATTATATTCTTTTTCTAGCATTCAATATTCCTGTAGAATTCGCAGATGTTGCAATATTTGTGGCTGTACTATTTGGTTTAGTAACTTTTATTCCTTCCATAGCTCCTGGAAATTTAGGAACAAGAGAAGCCCTTTCAATTTTTATTCTTGGTGGTTCGGTAATAGGAATTCAACTTTCTTCTATAGCTTTTATTGTATGGGTTTTTAACGTACTAATATCTGCTTTAATAGGTGGATTTTTTCTTTTAAATAAAAATCGAAAACAATGATATTTTTTATAGTTGTTTTTATTTTTTATGCCATATTTATTGGACTCTCTATAATAGGATCACAAATTAATTTTAGTTCTTCGAAGTCTATAAATTATTTCAGACCATCAAAAGAAAATTTTTTAACCATTATTGTCCCTTTTAGAAATGAAGAAAATAGAATCAATAACTTATTATCTTCCATAGAAAATCAAGAAAATCTTGGATTTATAAATCAATTTATTTTTGTTGACGACCATTCATCTGACTGTTCTGTAGAAATTATAAGAAATTGGTCTTTAAACAAAAATTTTAAATGTCAAATACTTTCTTTAAAATCTGATTTTGGAAAGAAAAAAGCAATCGATTATGGTGTGAAAAGCTCCAATTCTGAATTTATAATGACAATTGATGCAGATATAACTTTCCCTCATTCTTTTTTTGGTAATTTAAAGAACAACTTATTATTCAAGAGTGATTTATATTTAGTAAGTGTAATTGAAAATAATGGTTTATTTATTTCTAGAATTATTTCACTAGTAATTGGGTTAATTACTATGGGAATGGCCAACTTGAAATTACCAATATTAGCAAATGGAGCTGGTCTAATTTTTAGAAAAAGCACTTATATTAAGCTTCAACCATTTTATTCAAATTTCCATATTTCATCTGGGGATGATGTTTTTTTATTAAAAAGCTTTATTAAAAATGGAAATTTAATCAGTACTATTTCAGGAAATTCACTAACAATTCAAACACAGGGTTCTCAATCATTTAAAAGTTTATTATTGAGGTCTTTGAGATGGTCAGGTAAAATGAAAATATCCGGTCTACTCTCCTCTAACTTTATTGGATTATTGATTGTTTTCTGTAATCTGTCAATGTTTCCTCTAGTTTTCTTTTATTTGAAATATTCTTACGATACAGCTTTGTTTTTGATATTATTCAAGTTAATAATTGATTCAATAGTTTTGATTGTTGCTAGTGTAAAATTTAAAGAATATTCAATGTTAAAATATACTTTTCCAATGTTTGTAATTTATCCATTTATTTTAGTTTTAATTGTATTACTTGGACTTTCTAATTATGACCAAAAGTGGAAGGGAAGAAAGGTTATTTCCGCTTAGTTTCAATTAATTTTTAATTTAATTGTTTCCAAAAATTTTATTTCATCTATTATTCCAGATTGCCTCCATTTTACTTCATTATTTTTAAAAAGTATAAATGTTGGTATCCCCCTTACTTGAAATTTGCTAGCAACTTGTTGATTATTGTCAACGTTTATTTTTATGATTTTTAAATTATCTCCCATATTTTTTTTAATTTTTTTCAATATGGGATTCATTGTTTTACAAGGAGCACACCAGTCAGCATAAAAATCAACTAAAACTGGAATTTCCCCTTTTATTATTTCTTGAAAAGTACTCATTTTAATTATTTACTAGTTCACTAATAGTTTTTAAAGAAGAGTCTTTAGCAATAGCTGCAAATCCACCTTTTATATCAATTAGGTTGTGAATTCCTTTCCTCTTAAGTAGTGAGCAAGCAATCATTGATCGATATCCCCCTTGACAGTGAATATAGTATTTACTGTTTGCTTTATAGTTGATAAAATTATTTGAGAAATTATCCAAAGGAAGTAAATGACTGTCAACTAAATGACCTTTATCATATTCACCGTTGTTTCTAACGTCAATAATTAATTCATCATCACGGACTTCTTTTTCAAATTGAGAAACCTCTATAGATTTTACTTTATCAATCTCATATCCAGCTTTTATCCAACCTTCAATTCCACCTTCCAAAAAACCTATAGTATTATCAATACCAACTCGAGATAATCTTTTGACAGCTTCTTCGACTCTATTTAGATCTGCAACTAAAATTATATTACTATTAATATTTTCTAGGACTGAACCTGCCCAAGGAGCAAAACCTCCATCAATTCCAATAAAAATTGAACCAGGTATGTGACCATTTGCAAATTCATTTGGTTTTCTACAGTCTATAATAATAGAATTTTCTGCTAGTTTTTTAAAATCCTCTTTTTTTAGTGGCGTTAACCCCGATTTGATAATGTCATCGTATGATTTGTTAACAGACTGATTCATTTTCACATTTAGTGGAAAATAGCTGGGAGGAGAAGACAAACCACAAGTAACCTCAGTAATAAATTCTTCAACATTAAGATTAGAATTTAGTGCATAATTCAATTTTTTTTGATTACCCAAAGTATCAAATGTCTCTTTACTCATATTTTTTCCACAAGCAGAACCTGCACCATGTGCAGGATAAATAATTGTTTCGTCCCTTAGAGGAAAAATTTTGTCATGTATCGATTGGTATAAAAGTTCAGCCAAATCTTTTTGGTTTAAATGACTTTTGACTGCTAAGTCAGGTCTTCCAACATCTCCTATAAATAATGTGTCGCCAGTAAAAACACAGTATTCTAAATTATTTGCATCTAATAAAAGGTAACATGTTGACTCTAGTGTATGACCTGGTGTATGTAAAGCTTTGATTTTAATCTGACCAATATTAAAAACTTCATTATCAACTGCTGAATAAAATTTAAATTCTGCTTTTGCATTGGGTCCAAATATTATTTGAGCTCCAGTTTTTTTTGCAAGGTCTACATGACCAGAAACAAAATCAGCATGAAAGTGTGTGATGAAAATATATTTCAAAGAAGTGTTTTCTGACCTAATTTTTTCTAAATATTTATCAGTCTCTCTTAATGGATCTATTATAGCTGCTTCATGATTAGATTTTATAAAATATGTTGCTTCAGAAAGGCAACCTGTATAAATTTGTTCTACTTTCATTAGGTAAAATTAATTATACTCTTTTGATTACCCAATAGATTATAACTTAATTAACATCTTAAGTGTTAAATTTGGTTCATGATTAGTGATTTTTTCTTTTATATCTCATGGAATGTTGACCCAGCACTTTATGATGGTTTCATTACTCTAAGATATTATAGTCTATTTTTTGCTATTTCATTTTTATTGGGATTTAGTATAGTTAAAAAAATGTTTATTCACGAAAATGCTCCTTTAGAATGGATGGATAAACTTTTAATGTACTCTGTTGTTGGAACAATTTTAGGTGCAAGGTTAGGACATGTCATTTTTTATGACCCTGCTTACTATTTAGAAAATATTAGTGAAGTATTTATGGTTTGGAAAGGAGGACTTGCTAGTCACGGTGCAGCAATAGCTTTAATAATTGCCATGTGGATTTTTTCAAAAAAAGTCACTAAAAAACATACATTATGGTCGCTAGATAGATTAGTTATCGCGGTAGCATTAGCTGCTGGATTTATTAGAATCGGTAATTTAATGAACTCAGAAATTGTTGGAATAAAGACTAATAATGAAATGAGTTTGTTTTATGAATTTAAAGCAAAAGATCAAATTTCTGGGTTTTTTAATATTGAGAAAAATAAAATCAAGTTTGATAAGACCAATTCAGATACGCTAATAGATCATATTTATTATCCAAAAATTTCAGTTACTATTCCTTTAGGTAATCAGAAAATGAACCCGTATTACAGTGAAGCTTTTTCAAATGCTTTTAATCTTAAGTCAATAGACTCTGATGCAGATTTCTTTTCTTTATCGAATAAAAATGATTTTTCACTAACTTCTATAAATGAAATGGTTCTACCCATTTATATAATAACTAGAATTCCTACTCAACTATATGAAGCTTTTTCTTATTGGATTATTTTTTTATTCTTATTTTGGGCTTATTGGAAGAAAAAGTGGCATTTGTATCGTGGAAGGTTATTTGGAATTTTTCTGACTTTATTATTTGTTGCACGATTTTTTGTCGAATTTTTTAAAGAACATCAAGCATTATCTGACAGTTCTCTCTTATCAATGGGACAATATCTCAGTATCCCGCTCGTTTTAATTGGGGTTATATTTTGGATTAAATCAAAGAAAATTGATACAGACTAAAGATTTATCAATAATATATGAAAACAAGAGAATTGATTTTCCTGATATAGATGTAAATCAAGGAAATCATTTTCTTATTCTTGGCCGTAGTGGATCTGGTAAAACATCTTTTTTAAACCTCATAGGGGGACTGTCATCTCCAAGTGGTGGTCAGGTTAAAATAAATAATGAGAATATTGCATTACTTTCAAGTAATAAATTAGATAAATTTAGAGGAATAAACATTGGTTTTATTTTTCAAACCCCTCATTTCATAAAATCTCTAAATATTAATGATAATTTAATGCTTTCTCAGTATTTCCTTGGAAATAGAGATCAAAATCATATTGACACTCTATTAGAAAAAGTGGGATTATTAAATCGTAAAAAAGATTCATTACATGAACTTAGTGAGGGTGAAAAACAAAGAGTTTCTATTGTAAGAGCTTTGATAAATAAACCTAAAATTATTTTAGCGGATGAGCCTACATCAGCTTTGGATGATTATTCATGTGAAATTGTTATTGAGTTATTAAAAAATTTATCAGAAGAAAATAATTCAGTTTTAATCATTGTTACTCACGATAAAAGATTAAAAGATAAATTCAAACAATTTATAGATTTAGATGCTTTTTAAGTTAGCTTGGAAAAATATTATCAAAAGACCATTTTCATCTGGTTTATCAGTCTTATTACTGGCCTCTTCTATCATGATTATTCTTTTGGCCTTTTTAACCATGCAACAGCTTGAAAATAAGTTTAATGAAAATGCCAATAAAATTGATTTAGTGGTGGGTGCTAAGGGTAGCAGATTACAGTTAGTTTTATGCAATGTCTTTCACGTAGATAACCCTACTGGAAATATAAAGATGAAAGATGTTACTTTTTTATCCAAACATCCTTTTGTAAAAAGTTCTATTCCAATTTCTTTAGGAGACAACTATAAATCTTATCGGATAGTAGGTACCGATAAAAATTTTCTAAAAAAATTATATATAACTCCATTTAAGCAAGGAAAATTATTTGAAAAACCATATGAAGTTGTACTCGGTTTTAATGCTGCTAATAAAATGGGTTTAAAATTAGGAGATAGTTTCTATGGGAGTCATGGGATTGATGCTTCACTTCATGAGCACCAAGATGCTAAATATTTTGTAGTTGGATTATTAGATTATTCTGGAGAGGTTGTTGATAACTTGATTCTCACTTCCCTCGAGAGTGTTTGGCAGGTACACTTTGAAGATCACCAGAAAGGAAGTTTTGATTTGAGCTACGAAAAAAAACATGATCATCACCATCACCATCAGAAAACTAATGTAGTTGAAGAAGATAAAGAAATTACAGCTCTTCTTGTCAATTATAAATCCCCAAGAGCTAAGTTCTCTATACCAGGTATTGTCAATAATAAGAAGCAATTGATGGCAGCTGAACCAGCTATTGAAATTCAGCGACTTTTGGATTTGGTTCAACCAGCGGTAAAAGTGATAGCTGTTTTAGCATGGTTTATTTTTGGCTTGGCTTTTTTTAGTATGTTAATTACATTGGTTAATTCTATGAAGAGTAGAAAGTATGAAATTGCCATGATGAGGGCTTCTGGAGCTAGCTCAAAATTAGTTTTAATATCTATTTTAACTGAAGGTTTTTTAGTTGCTCTCATAGGGGCTTTTTTGGGTCTTATTTTGGGACATGTAATAATGGAAATTATGGGATTATACTTAACCAATCATTATCATTACCAATTTTCAGGTTTTATTTTTAATTTTTTTGAATTATGGTTATTATTTGGAACTTTAGCAACTGGAATTATTTCTGCATTTATACCTGCAATTTCTGCATATAATATGGATATATCAAGTACCCTAAAAAAGAAAATATGAAAAAGAAAATATTTTTATTATTACTCTCTGGGTTTTTTAGTTTGCACTTTTATTCACAAAATATCATCACTTGGGAATTACTTAAGAATGTTGAGTTTGACGAAATCTGGTCTGAAGAATTTCAAGCTTATTATATGGTTCCAAAATTTTCAAGTTCAGTAAAAGCTATGGATAATAAAGAAGTTCAAATAAGAGGTTTTATCATTCCAGTTGATATTGTTCAAGATTACTATGTTCTTTCTGCAAATCCATATAGTTCATGTTTTTTTTGTGGACAAGCAGGTCCGGAGTCGGTTATGGAAGTTCAGATGGTCAAAAAGTATGAAGGTTTAAGAATGGATCAGGTAATTACGTTTAAAGGGAAATTAAAATTAAATGTAGATGACATATACCAACTCAACTACATATTAGAAGATGCAGAAATAATAGAATAGTAGTTATACCATTTTTTCAATTTTTTCCCATATTATTTCTGTCGCTCCCCTTTGATCCTTTATGAATTGAATGATCTTGTCTTGCTTTTTCTTCAGCTTTTTGGGTTTGCCAAGAAGTGATTCAATCGTATTCTTTAGTTCTAATGAATTATTGATTTTAAAAGCAAGATTTTCATTAATTAATAAATCAGCTTCAGGATAGTTTTTTGTTTTTGGTCCAAATAATATAACATTTCCCTTTATTCCAGCTTCTAATATATTATGAAGTTTTCCGCTAAAACCACCACCAATAAATGCGATGTCAGAAAAATTATATAAAGTAGATAAAACCCCAATTTCATCAATTATTAGAACTTTAGGAATGGGTTTTCTTAAATCAATATTTGAAAGTAAAGAGGCATTTTTCCCAAAAAGACTTTTTGTTTTTTTTAATTTATGATTTTGAATTTCGTGTGGAACAATTATCCAATTAATATTATCAATTGAATCAATGATTTCTGCTGCATATTTTTCTTCCTCTTTCCATGATGAACCTAAAATTATACATGGATTATTTATAATTAGATTAATATTTTTCTTTACCTCGTTTGAAACTTGATCATACCTTGTATCTCCACTACACTTAACATTCTTGAAATTATTATTTATTAATAATTTTTCTGATAAATGATCAACAGTAAAAATATACGACATTGTTTTTAAAATCTCTTTAGCCTTTCTCCCAAAATGCTTAAAATACCATTGTTTTTTTCTAAATTTTGCTGAAACCAAAACAGTTGAAACTTCATTTTTATGACAATCGTCAATTAAATTAAGCCATAGGTCATATTTTATAAAGATTAATAATTTTGGATTTAAAAATTCAAATAATTCTTTAAAATTATTTTTTTTATCTATAGGTAAATAAAATTTAAAGAAACGGTTACTATCATAGTTGAAGTTTTCAAATCCTGAAGCGCTAAAAAAAGACATAGTGACTTGATTGTTTTTTTCATTGAGAATTTTTTCAATTATTGGCATAGCCATTATTGCTTCTCCGTGAGATGCAGCATGAATCCAATAAGTCTTTTTATTTAGTTGGTAAAGTGCTAGATGTTTCTTCCAATTTTTTCTTCCAATTTTAGCTTTTTTAGCTTTTTCGTTTCCAGTGAAGCTAGCCAGGTTTAAATAAATTTCTAAAACTTTAATACCTATTTTATAAACTAAATAATTCATATTAATTGTAATAGTATTCTTTAGGATCTTTTCTTAATACAGGAAAAATCCAAGCTGTTCTTATACCTACATAAATATCTAATTTATTGTCCTTGTATGGAGCCATTAAATCAATTTGGTAATCTCTCATGCCTTTATTAAAACCTTCAATACATTCAAATCCAATTGTAAAGTTTACTAATCTATTATTACTCATATGGTGATAGCCTATATATTGTTTTAAAAGAACTCCCACAGTTAATCTGTCATAATATTTTAAATATTCTTTGGATAGCTGAGGAATTAAATTGTCTTGATTTTCAATTCTTATTTTATGATACATAGTGCCAAATCCAGTTTTAATGTAAAGTCCTGAATTAGCATTAGGCCCTATTGTATTATAAATTTTTCCAAAATCAAGACTTGTTAGACCTCCTCTGTGATATAGAATATATAGATTTTCCTCACCATTTTGATTTATGATCCATCCCTGACTATTGATAAGGTGATTTAGAACTGATTTGTTTTTAACATTTTGGCTATGAATAAAGTTATAGATCATTTCAAAAGTTTGGTTTCTTTTATTTTTCCATCCCAATGCAAAACCAATGTTAGAATTTATTCCATAATCTGAGCTAAAATCCCCTTCAGGAGATTGAAGCGCTAAGCTAAACTTTACTGTTGGACAAAATAATATTGAATCTTTATTATTCTGAGCAATCAAAAAATTTATTGTAAAAATGAATAAGATGAAAATGAGCCTCATCAAAAGTATTTTATTATTAATCAAATATAAGAATTGCCATAAATCTAGGATATGCCTATATTCGCAAATCATTTTTTAATAGATGTCCGAAAACAAACTAAATATTCAAATGGTTGACTTAAAAAGTCAATATTTAAAAATCAAAAGTCAAGTTGATCTAGCTATAAGCGAAGTAATTAACTCTACTCAATTTATCAATGGTAGTCATGTTAAAGGATTTCAGTCAGAATTAGCTGATTATATGGGAGTTAAACATGTGATTACATGTGGTAATGGTACTGATGCTTTGCAAATTGCTATGATGGGTCTTGGTCTAAAGCCTGGCGATGAGGTAATTACTCCTTCATTCACCTACATAGCAACTACTGAAGTTATTGCTCTATTAGGTTTAAAACCAGTGTTTGTTGATTGTGATCCAAAAACTTTTAATATTTCAGTTAATGAAATAGAAAAAGCAATTACCAACAAAACTAAAGCTATTGTCCCAGTCCATCTTTTTGGCCAGTCTAGCAATATGAATTCAATAATGGACTTGGCAAAAAAATACAAATTATTTGTTATTGAAGATAACGCCCAAGCAATAGGTTGTGACTATTATGGATTTTCTGAAACTCAAAAAACAGGAACCATTGGAGATGTTGGTTGCACTAGTTTTTTCCCTTCAAAAAATTTAGGATGTTATGGTGATGGAGGAGCTTTAATGACTAATAATGATGATTTAGCAGAAAAGTTTAAAATGATTGCTAACCATGGTCAAAGTAAAAAATATTACCACGATAGAGTAGGCTGTAATTCTAGATTGGATAATTTACAAGCTGCTGTACTAAGAATTAAGCTTAAAGAGTTAGATAATTATATTAAAAGTAGAATGATAGCGGCAGATTATTATGATGAAAAGCTAAGAGATAATCCATTTTTAGAAATTCCCTTTAGAGATTCAAAATCTAATCATGTTTTCCATCAATATACTATAAAACTAAGTGAGGAAATCAATAGAGATCATCTAATTCAATTTTTGACTTCCAAAGATATTCCTGCAATGGTTTATTACCCTGTTCCTGCTCATCAACAAAAAATGTTTACGAATATTCCCGCTTCAGTCAAGAGTATGAAATCTACAGAATGGCTTTCTCAGAGAGTTATTTCATTACCTATGCATACAGAGTTATCTATTAAACAACAAGATTTTATTATAGAAAATATTACTAATTTTTTAAAAAATTTAAAATGAATATAGCTGTTATTGGAACTGGATATGTGGGACTTGTAACTGGAACTTGCTTAGCAGAGACTGGTAATTCAGTTATTTGTGTTGATATAGATGAAGATAAAGTTGAAAAGTTAAAAAATGGAGTTATTCCTATTTATGAACCTCATTTAGATAATTTTTTTCAAAGAAATATATCTCAGAAAAGATTGTCCTTTACCACATCATTAAATGAGGGGATCAAGGATGCTCAGTTCATTTTCTTAGCTTTGCCAACTCCTCCTGGTGAAGATGGTTCTGCAGATTTGAGTTATATATTAGGTGTTGCAGAAAACTTGGGAAAAATTTTAAATGATTACAAAATTATTATTGATAAAAGTACGGTCCCAGTAGGAACAGCTGAAAAAGTATCTGCAGCTATAAAGAAGAATACTAAAGTGGATTTTGATGTTGTTTCTAACCCTGAGTTTTTAAGAGAAGGTTATGCTGTAGAAGATTTCATGAAGCCAGATAGGGTTGTAGTTGGAACAAGTAGTGAAAAGGCCAAAAATCTAATGGAAGAGCTATACAAACCTTTTGTCAGACAAGGTAATCCAATCATTTTTATGGATGAAAAATCTGCTGAATTAACAAAGTATGCAGCCAATTCTTTTTTAGCAACTAAAATCACTTTCATGAATGAAATCGCTAACTATTGTGAAATTATTGGAGCAGATGTTGATAAAGTTAGAAAAGGAATAGGTACAGACTCTAGAATTGGTAAAAGGTTCTTATTTCCTGGGATTGGTTATGGAGGAAGTTGTTTTCCTAAAGATGTCAAAGCGCTTAATAAATCAGGTATAGACGAAAATTTTCAATTTAAAATCATTAATGCTGTAATGGAAGTGAATGAGATTCAAAAATTAACTCTAGTTCAGAAAGTTAAATCTTATTTTGGCAATGATTTAACAGGAAAGAATTTTGCTTTGTGGGGTCTTGCTTTTAAACCTGAAACTGATGACATTAGGGAAGCACCATCTTTAGACATTATTAATGAATTAACTTTGGCTGGAGCTAATATCGTTTCATACGACCCAGAAGCCATGCCAAATGTTAAGAAATTAATTGGTGATAAAATTAAATATGCTAATTCAAGTTTGGAAGCTTTAAAAAATGTTGATGCTCTTTTAATTGCGACTGAGTGGGCTGCTTTTAGAAATCCAGATTTTAATGAGATGAATTCACTAATGAAAAATCCAATTATTTTTGATGGAAGAAATTTATATTCAATTGAATCTATGGCAAAAAGAAATTTTTATTACCAAAGTATTGGAAGACAAGTTGTCTATAAATTATTAAAATGAAAAACATTTTAATTACTGGAGCAGCTGGTTTCTTAGGTTCTCATCTTTGTGAACGTTTCTTAAAAGAAGATTTTTATGTTATAGGGATGGATAACTTCATTACTGGATCTCAAAAAAATATAGATTTTCTAAAAAAAAACAAAAATTTCCAATTTATCAATCATGATGTATCTAAGTACGTAGAAATTAATAATGAGTTAGATTATATTCTTCATTTTGCTTCTCCAGCAAGTCCAATTGATTATTTAAAAATTCCCATTCAAACACTAAAAGTAGGTTCTTTAGGAACACATAATTTACTAGGATTAGCTAAAGCAAAAAATGCTGTAATATTGGTTGCTTCTACAAGTGAAGTCTATGGAGATCCTTTGATTCATCCTCAAAATGAAAGTTATTTTGGAAATGTAAATCCTATTGGTCCAAGAGGGGTATATGATGAAGCAAAAAGATTTCAAGAGGCTATAACTATGGCATATCACAGGTTTCATAATTTAGATACTAAAATTGTAAGAATATTTAATACTTATGGCCCAAGAATGAGATTGAATGATGGACGTGTTTTACCTGCATTTATTGGCCAAGCTTTAAGAGGGGAAGATTTAACTATTTTTGGTGACGGTAGTCAAACAAGGTCTTTTTGTTACGTTGATGATCTTATTGAAGG
>NTKH01000037.1 GCA_002457645.1 Bacteroidetes bacterium MED-G20 | reverse complement strand
CTGAATTAATGGCTAAAATCTTCATCCATCTTTTTTTGTTTTCCTCTTTTACCAATTTCATTCTATCCCATGCAGTTTCATCAATGTGAAAAGTAATTGTATCAACCACAAATCGAATTCTAGCATCCTTAATGTATGATATTGAATTATAAGGAGGTGTTATGGAAGGAGGCTTTAAGTTACTATATATACTGTTAATCCAATTAAATTGTTTTTTAATAAAGTTGATAGAGTCAGAAGTTAAGTTTTCAGGATGGTCAGTACTCTTTTGAACAATATGAATCCAAACTCTCAGTTCTAGAACAGGGTGAGTAATTAATTCGCATGAATCATATGGAATATATGGTTTTAAATAATCATTTTGGCTATTCAAAGACAATGGTATAATTAATATCACTAAAAAGAGATATCTACTAATTTTTAGGTTGCAAGAATGAATCATTTATTATATAATACATAATAATAAGATAGTTTTCCCTTTAGTTAAAAGGAGAAAAACAAATTATGGTTGAATTTTACTCAGTAAAATACATATTTATTACTCCATATTTGCACAATAATTTATAAAAATATAATTTCGCCATCCAAAAATAATTCTTAAAGACATGGAATCAATTGCAATTTACTTACCTATCATACTTTCAATAATAGGATTATTATATATGTTAATAAAAAAGAGATGGGTAATGAATCAAGACGCTGGAGATGGGAAAATGAAAGAAATTTCAGATCACATTTATGAGGGAGCATTGGCTTTTTTAAATGCAGAATATAGACTTTTAACATTTTTTGTTTTGGGCGCAAGTGCTGTTTTAGCTGGCGTTGCATATATGGTTCCAACAACAGGATATTTAATTATAGTGGCCTTTATCATTGGTGCTATATTTTCTGCGCTAGCTGGAAATATGGGAATGAAAATTGCTACCAAAACTAATGTAAGAACTACTCAAGCTGCTAAGACAAGTTTGCCAAATGCATTAAAAGTTTCTTTTGGAGGTGGTACTGTAATGGGATTGGGGGTTGCTGGACTAGCTGTTTTAGGACTAACCTCTTTTTTTATTTTCTTCTTTCATCAAGTTATGGGTGGGGTTTGGACTAATACTTCTGATATGACTATTGTTTTAGAAACACTAGCTGGGTTTTCATTAGGAGCGGAGTCTATAGCATTATTTGCAAGAGTTGGTGGAGGAATATATACTAAAGCTGCAGATGTTGGAGCTGATTTGGTTGGAAAAGTAGAAGCAGGAATTCCTGAAGATGACCCTCGTAATCCGGCAACAATTGCTGATAATGTGGGGGATAATGTGGGTGATGTTGCAGGAATGGGAGCGGACTTATTTGGCTCTTACGTTGCAACAGTTTTGGCAGCCATGGTTTTAGGGAATTATGTAATAGAAGATATGGGCGGTACCATTCAAGATGCTTTTGGAGGAATTGGTCCTATTTTATTACCAATGGCCATTGCAGGTTTTGGAATCATTATATCTATCATTGGAACTCTACTGGTAAAAATCTCTTCAAATGACGCAAAAGAACCTCAGGTTCAAACTGCGTTAAATATAGGCAACTGGACCTCAATTGCTTTAGTTGCAATTTCTTGTTTTGTTTTAGTAAAATGGATGTTGCCTGCTGAAATGCAAATGACTTTTTATGGTGAAGGGATTAAAACAATTTCCTCAATGAATGTTTTCTATGCTACTTTGGTTGGCTTAATTGTAGGAGCTGCTATTTCATCTTTTACAGAATACTATACTGGTTTAGGTAAAAAGCCAATTCTTAAAATTGTCCAACAGTCTTCAACGGGAGCTGGCACTAATATAATTGCAGGCCTGGCTACAGGAATGATCTCCACATTCTCATCAGTTTTATTATTTGCTGCTGCAATCTGGACATCTTATGCATTTGCAGGATTTTATGGTGTTGCTTTAGCAGCTTCTGCAATGATGGCTACCACAGCTATGCAATTAGCTATTGATGCATTTGGTCCAATTTCTGATAATGCTGGAGGAATAGCAGAGATGAGCGAACAAGACCCCATTGTTAGAGAAAGAACAGATATTCTAGACTCAGTTGGAAATACAACTGCTGCTACTGGTAAAGGATTTGCAATTGCTTCTGCTGCTTTAACATCTTTAGCACTATTTGCTGCTTATGTTACATTTACTGGAATTGATGGAATAAACATTTTTAAGGCTCCAGTTTTATCAATGCTTTTCGTTGGGGGAATGATACCTGTAGTTTTCTCAGCTTTAGCAATGAATTCAGTTGGAAAAGCTGCTATGGAAATGGTGTATGAAGTAAGACGTCAATTTAAAGAGATTCCTGGAATAATGGAAGGAAAGGGAAAACCTGATTATGCAAAATGTGTAGATATTTCAACAAAGGCTTCTCTAAGAGAAATGATGCTTCCTGGTATATTGACTATTGGTTTCCCTATTGGGATAGTTCTGTTAGGAAAGATAGTTTATCCAGAAAATAATTTAATAATAGCTGAAATGCTTGGAGGCTATATGGCCGGAGTTACCGTTTCAGGTGTTCTATGGGCTATTTTCCAAAACAATGCTGGTGGAGCATGGGATAATGCTAAAAAATCTTTTGAAGCTGGTGTAGAAATCAATGGAGAAATGACTTACAAAGGATCTGAAGCACATAAGGCAGCTGTTACTGGAGACACTGTTGGTGATCCATTCAAAGATACTTCAGGTCCATCAATGAATATTTTAATCAAATTAACATGTTTAATTGGGTTAGTAATTGCTCCTATTTTAGGAGGTTCTCACCATAACAAAGATCATGCTGAAAAAGCTGCGATTGAAAATGATTCCAAAAAAGACTGCAAAATGAAGTGTTGCTCCAAGAAAAATAATAATGAGACAACAGTGCTGGTTGATGTAAATAAAAAAGAAACGGATTCAACTAGCGTTAGCGTCATTAATATTATATCTATTAATGGAGAAGATACGGTTACTAATAATGAAATCATAGATTCTGGAAATGACCTAAATATAGATTCTATTGTAAAAGTTGAAAAAATAAAGGCAATGAATGATTTAGCTTCAACTTCCCAATATGATAAAGATTGTAATAAACCTTGCTGTAAAGGATGTATGGCAACTGATACTATAGGTTTAGCTATTGCATGTCTTGCTGATCATTCTTGTTGTAACCCTAATTTTAAATAAAATGCCAAAGGAATTTTAATGATATAGTAATCTAATTACATATTTCATTTAATTTTAATCCGGTTTTTACCGGATTTTTCATTTATGAATGTAGCTATTGACATAGGAAATACTAGGGCAAAATTGGCCGTATTTAAAAATAACCATATTGAAGAATTATTTATCGGAACTTTTGATGAAATATTTAATTCTTTAAAAAAAATCTCTTTTTCATCCGGAATTATCTCCAATGTAGGTAATGAGAATTACTCTAAAAAATTATTATCTTTTTCATCAAAGTTTATTCTTATAAGTCATAAGTTAAAATACCCTATTGATATCAAGTATCGCTCATTTACTACGTTAGGATTGGACAGAATTGCTAATGTAATGGGAGTATACTCTTTATATCCTAATAAAGAAAATTTAATTATTGACGTTGGAACTTGTATTACTTATGATTATATCAATCAGAACAATGAATATTTAGGGGGAAGTATATCTCCTGGATTCCAATTAAGGTCTAATGCTTTGAGTATTTATACAGCAAATCTTCCTAATTTAGATATTCAGTTAAAGAAACAGCCATTAATTGGAGGGAATACTAAATCCTCTATTCAAAGTGGGATTATAAATGGAGTTATGGCTGAAATTACTCAGATTATTGAAGATTATAAGAAACTTAGCCCAGAAATTAACGTTATTTTAACTGGAGGAGACACTGCTTTCATAAAATCAATGGTTACAATTAAAAAAAATAGCATCTTTGCACTTGAAAATTTAACCTTAATAGGTCTTAATGCAATTCATAAATTTAATATACAAAGTTATTAAGAATAATATTACTTTATTTATTGTTTTGATTTGCGCCACTTCAATTGAGGCACAGGTTTTAAATACTTCTCCATTTTCAAGATATGGAATTGGTGAAATGAATACTATTCAGTCATCACACTATTTTGGTTGGGGGAACATTACCTCAGCTATGTCTGAGCCTCAATATATTAACACCAATAATCCAGCTTCTTATGCTTCTTTTTTGAAATTCAATCCGATTTACAATGTTTCATTATCTGGAAAATCAGCTTTATACAATTCAAATTATAATGGAAATGAAACCAATTCATCTGGAAATAATTTTGGATTAAATAATTTATTTATTGGACTACCAATTACTAAAAATTGGGGAGTGGTACTAGGAATTGCTCCAGTTTCATCCCTTGGATATCATGTTAGTAGTACAGAACCGTTTGATAGCTCCACAGTTTCTTATGTATATAATGGAGATGGTTCTGTCAATAGACTAATGATTGGAAATGGTTTCAATTTATTCAACAAAGGAGATACTACAAGATTCTCTGTTGGAGTAAATACTTCCTACTTATTTGGAAATTTAGAAAGAATAAGTTCTGTTATTTATAATAATTCAAACAACTACAACTCAAGAGTTCAGTACAGATCTTCTGTTAGCGGATGGAGTTTTGATGGTGGACTTCAATTTTATAAAAGAATTAAAACACTTTCAGATAATAAATTTTTCTTAAATATTGGAGTAAATTATTCTCTAAACTCTGAATTGTCTACTGAAAATGATTTTTTTGCCTATACTTTCAAATATAACTTTAGTATTCAAGAATTTCCTAAAGATACTTTAGAGTTAGCGAACGAGGCTTCTTCCATTTCCATTCCAGAAAAATTAGAGTTTGGATTGGTTTTTGGGAAATCTCATAAGAATAAAAGAAGATGGGATTTAGGAGTTCAATACTCCTCTATGAATTGGTCTGAATATAAAGATAATTCAAGTTTATTATCATCAAGTGATTTTCAGTTAGGCCCCTCAACAAGAATTGCTGTAGGCTATAGAATAACTCCCAATTTAGATTGGTCTAATGCGAATAAATCTTTTTTCTCCAAGTCAACCTACTCATTTGGATATCATCAAACCCAGTCAAAAATTATTATTGCTGAAAATCAATTATTAAATAATGGCATAAATTTTGGTGTTTCAATACCAATGATAAGTTCAAGATCTTTATCTAGAATTAATCTAGGATTTGAATTGGGTAGATTAGGGGAATTAACAAGTGACAATATTGAGGAAAACTATTTTAAGTTTTCTATAGGTTTTTCTTTAGCTCCTGATACAAGGTATGATCGTTGGTTTAGAAAAAGAAAATATGATTAAAAAAATAATATGAACAAAATATTTATATCTCTTCTTTTCATTTTTACTTTTCTTATGTCTTTTTCACAAGATTGTTTTCAAGCAAGTAAAACAAACTGGGGAAATGATAGTTTAGAGTGTAGAAAAAATGTATCACTTTATTCAGAATTTATGAAGCAAAAAGTTTTTGCTGATGCTGCTATTTTTTGGACCAAGACTCAAAACTATTGCCCAAAGTATAAGCCTAATTTGTACGCAAATGGCGCTTATATATATAAAAACATAATTAAGATAAAGAAAAAAGAAAAATCTTCTCAAGTAAATTTATATTTTGACTCTCTATATTTAGTTTATGATCAATGGATTTTAAATTTTGGTATTTGTGATGAAATCAAAGCAGATATGGCTAAAGATATAATTACTCTTTCAGACAGAAAAAAATTCAATAAAGCTTACGAACTATACAGGGAAGTTTTTCAAAATTCGCCACAGATTACATCCTACTCTGATATTAAATATTTTTTTGTTTATGGGGCTAAAACTTTATACAAAAAAAATATTATAAGCTGTGATCAATTATTAGCTGACTACGACATGTTATCTCAAGTATGCGATAACAATATATCTAATGGAATCAAAGTAGATAAGTATTCAAAAATTCAAGAGCTTTTAGATAAAGAAGTCAGCCCTTGTGCAAGTTGTGATAAATTGGAAGAAATATATACATCAAAGCATAATGCAGACCCAGAAAACATGGCATTAACCAAAAAAATATTTGAAAGGTTAAGTAGTAATAAATGTACAGAATCCAGTTTATATTTAAATCTTTTAGACAAGGTTCTCAATGACCCCAATAATCCTCCATCTGCAAAAGATTTATACAACGCAGCTGTTGCCAACTATAAAAGAAAAGAGTTTTCTAAAGCTGAAAAAAGGTTCAATAGAGCTATTGATATAGCGGATGATGAAAATTTAAAGCAAAAGATTTATGAAATTCTTTATGATATTGCATTTAATAAAAATCAATATAAAAAAGCTCT
This sequence comes from Bacteroidetes bacterium MED-G20, assembly GCA_002457645.1. Classification (GTDB taxonomy): domain Bacteria; phylum Bacteroidota; class Bacteroidia; order Flavobacteriales_D; family Parvicellaceae; genus MED-G20. Next base: position 8,096 of record NTKH01000037.1, on the reverse strand, counting down.
TTCTATTGCCGGAAAGTTTGCGGATCCTTGTGCCGCAAGTGATAAAAAAGCAAGAATCGTTGCTTCAAGCTCCTCAAAATATGGAACTTCTGCTTTTAACAAAAGCTTAATTTATTGTTTAGCACTGAATTATGCATCAAAATCTTGTGGTAAGACTAGTACTAATGCCATTAGTAGCTGGAAAGGACAACTTTTACCAAAAAGTGAATTAATTATGTTAGATATAAAAAGCGGCTCTATTCAGCAAGTTCCTTTTTGGGGCCAAAATGTTGAACTAAAAACAAGAGATTGATTAATCAATCTTCCTTATTTATAATTTTTATTTTATGCTGGAGTTTATTTTGCTCTTGTGTTGAAAGTTCTAAAAACTTACCATTAGAGTTTAAAAACCATACGGAGTCTCTTGAGACAGCTACTGGAGTTACTCTAAATTTCTCTGATTTAGGAAAATCTAAATTACTTTTAAAAGCGCCAAAATTAATTAAGATTTTATCAGAAGACGATCAGTTAATAATGGAATGCCCAGAGGGATTAGAGTTAATTTTTTATGACACTCTAAAAAACATTGAGTCAACATTAATAGCAGATTATGGTAAACTATTTTCAAAAGAAGAGTTATTGAAGGTAAGAGAAAACGTTCGTTTTAATAATTATAATTTAGATACGCTTTTTGCTCAAGAACTTGATATTGACTTTGCAAAAGACAGTATATATTCTGAAAAATTAGTTATCTTTTCGAATGTTGAGGGCAGGATTTCAGGAACAAAATTGAAGGCCAATAGTAACTTTACCTTTTTTCAATTATCCGATGTCTCTGAAGGTCATGTTAACTATGAAATAGAATAATGAATGGACTAAAAAAATGGAATAAAAGGTTAGAGAAATTTTGGTTGATAACGGCTATTATTTCTACACTAGCTGCTATCATATTTTCCATTATCGACCAGTTTAAAGGGGACTTAGTTTATTATCTACTAGCCTTAATTTCTTGGGGTATTTTTTTAGTTCGTAGAGGTTTAAGCAAAAAACTTAATAATTAATAATAAATGTCAGCTTTGTCCTTGTTTGTTATTGCTGTTATTTCCCTTTCCTTTTCTGCTTTTTTTTCAGGCATGGAAATTGCGTTTATTTCATCAAGTAAACTTAAAATTGAATTAGATAATAAAAAAGGACTCTTTAGTGCTAAGATTTTGTCTTTTTTCTCCAATAAACCAGCTTGGTTTATTGCAGCTATGCTAATTGGGAACAATACCGCTTTAGTCATATATACTTTATATGTTACAGACTTAATTGAACCTTATTTGCTAACCTTTAATTTAAATAATAAAATAGTTTTATTGTTACAGACTCTTTTTTCTACTTTTTTTATTTTATTATTTGCAGAGTTCTTACCAAAAGCAATTTTCAGATTAAATCCTAATTATACTCTCAGAGTCTTCAGTTTAATTTTATTTGCTTTTTATATTTTTCTTTGGCCTCTTACGGCTTTGGTTGTTTTTTTGAGTAATGTTATTTTAAAATTTTTTGGTAATCATGAAGCTTCAAACAAAGTTAGCTTTAAGAAAACGGATTTAGACTTATATATCAATGAGTTAAAAAAAGACTTAGTAGAAGGAGAAGAAATGGAACATGATGTTAAAATTTTCCATAACGCCTTAAGTTTTTCAGAAGTGATTGCTAGAGACTGTATGGTTCCTAGAAATGAAATCGTTTCTTTAGAAATTAATGATAAAGTAGAAGATTTAAAAAAACTTTTTTTAGATTCTGGACATTCTAGAATACTTATTTACAAAGACAACATTGATAATATTATAGGTTATGTCCACAGTTTAGAATTATTTAAAATTCCAATAAGTATTAAGTCTATGCTTATTCCAGTTTCAATTGTCCCAGAATCTATGTCTGGAATAAAATTATTAGAAGATTTTATAGATAAAAAAAGAAGTGTTTCTGTTGTAGTAGATGAATATGGAGGAACTTCTGGAATTTTGACTATGGAAGATATCATTGAAGAAATTTTTGGCGAGATTGATGATGAACATGACCAAGAAGAATTTATTCATAAAGAGTTAAAAGAAAATGTTTTTCTATTTTCGGGTCGATTGGAAATAGATTTTATTAATGAAAAATACAGACTTAAATTACCTGTGAAGGAAGATTATGAAACATTATCTGGAATGATAGTTTCCTTTGCCGAAACCATTCCCAAAAAAAATGAGACTTTTAAAATTGATAATTATGAGTTGATCGTTTTGGAGGTGGACGACACTAAAATAAGTAAAGTTCAACTTACAATTGACTCTATCGATTAACTATGAAGCAATTTTCTAATTAGAAATTTCCCTGGTAAATATGCTGATACAAGTCCTGTTGAAAAAAGTATTACTAAAAGCATTAAGATATCCTTAAACTTCACCAATACTGGCCAATAATCAATTGCTGCATTTTCTAATTTAAGAAAATGAAATTTTATTTGCATTAAACAAATTATAGCACCTATCAACAATCCACCTAAACTTCCAAAATAGCTAATCATTAATCCTTCTTTAAAAAATATTTTTTTAATAATTTTTGGACTTGCACCTAAAGCAATTAAACTTTTAATATCTTTTTTCTTGTCAATTATTAACATGGTAATAGAGGCCACTACGGTGAAAGAGGATAAGATTAGGACAAATATAAGTACTGCTAATACCATCCATTTTTCAGTATCATTTGCAGCATATATAAGTTGATTATTTTCTTCATGAGTCTTAAATTCAAAACTTGAATTATTTTCAATTAAATAATCTTTTAATCTTGATAAATTTTCATTTTCTTTTAAGAATATCTCAATATAATTCGCTCCTTTTTTTCTTTCAAAAATTTCATTAGCAACTTCATAGCTAACGATGGCAGAAGAATAGTCAAGTTCAGGATTAATTGTGTATACACCGCCAAAAATCAAATGGTTTTGATTAAGTGCTTGCTTATTTTGTAAGGAAAGTTTTTTTCTTTTTGATACGCTAAAGACTTTAATTTGATTGCTATAATTTTCGTTGTATGGAATTTGTAATTCATTCTGAACCCCATAACTTAAAAGTATTTTCTTTTGATCATTTTCATTAAGATTTCCATTTCCTTCCAATAAATTTTCTCCCCAATTTTTTATATTATATGTCTTAGGGTCGACTCCTTTAATTACACAAGTAACCCATTTATTTTCAAATTTCAATAAAGCAGTTTCCTCAATTACTTTACTGAACTTATGAATTTCATTATTTTCTTTTAGATTTTGAAATATTAAATCTGTCTCTTCAATAAATTTTCCAGTTTTAGGATAAACGTATAGTTCTGCTGCAAATTTGCCGTAAACATCTTCAACATACTTTTGAATACCATTAAATCCACTTAAGATAATTATTAATGATGCCGCACTAACAAGCAATCCTAAAAAAGAAATAAAGGAAATTAAATTAATAACATTTCTAGATTTTTTAGCAAATAAATAACGTCTGGCAATAAAATTTGAGATATTCATCTATACTAAGCTAATAAATACAAAAGAGCATTATTATTTTAACTTATAAAAATTACCAATAATTGACTCTATATATTGATTTATTTCCAAAGTGGTGAGAATTACAGTCAATTTTGGCGTGCTAAGGTTACTTTTCAACTGAATTTCATTAAATGACATTTTTGGTTCAGTTCCAATGATATTATGGACTATTTTTTCATCCTTTTTTAATGGATGTGTATTTACAATATTTTTAGAATAATTTTCTTTTTTAGTGAACCCTAAAAAATTAATAATTTGATCAGTACTATTTAAAATAGTTGCTTGGTGATTTTCAATTAACCAATTAGCTCCCAAAGACTTGGATTGATTATTATTTCCTGGAATAGCAAACACTTCCCTGTTATAATCATTAGCTAATCTGGCAGTAATCATTGCCCCGCCTTTTTTTGGAGACTCCACTACAATAGTGCATTTACTCATTCCAGCTATAATCCTATTTCTTTTTGGAAAATTATAACTTCTAGGACTAGTATTAGGAAGAAACTCAGAAATTAACATACCATTATTGGATATAATTTCACTTTCTTTTAAGTGTGCTTTTGGATATATATTATTAATCCCACTTCCTAAAACTGCATAATTAGGGATTCCTAATAAATTTGCTCTTTTATGGACAAAAATATCTATCCCATATGCTAATCCACTGACTAATGCAATATTGTATGGCTTCAAAAAATCGATTATTTCTTTGCATTGACCAATTCCATAATTGCTACAATTTCTTGTTCCCACAATTGATATTAAATTATAATTATTACTTTCTCTCTCTCCCTTACAATAAACCACAATTGGCGCATCTACACAATGAAATAAATTTTTTGGATAATTAATATCCCTGTAGGAAATAATTTTAATATTATTCTTGTTACAATTTTTTATTATTTTTTGAGCTTCATCTTTTAATGATTTAGAGTTAATTTGATTTAAAATTTTATTACTTGAGGCCGTATTTATTTTAGTAAGATCATTTCTAAGTTTTATAAAAGCGCATTCAGCATTAATCGATTCATCGATAATTTTTTTTTTAATGTTGATGGACATTCCTTTAATTAGTGAGAATAGGATGGTATAAATCATAAATCACAAAGAAATACTAGATGAACATAGTTTTTTTACGTTTTATTTGTCATACTTCTTAAATTAACTTACTTTTGGATATATAAATAAAAGAATTTTAAAGAGGGGACGAAAGTCCCCTCTTTTTTTTAGTTGTTATGATTTTAAAAAAAGAAGTAGTAAAACTTGCCGAAGAGAGAATCAAAGAATTAGATAATGGAAATTATTTAGTAGATGTTACAATTTCAGCTAAAAACTCCATAAGAGTAAAAATAGATAATTTAAATGGTGGAGTTAGTGTGAAAGATTGTGTTAGTGTGAGTAGAAATATTGAACACAACCTTGATAGAGAACAAGAAGATTTTGAATTACAAGTTTCTTCACCTGGACTGGATCAACCTTTTATGGTCATGCAACAATATGTAAAAAACATAGGAGAACAAGTATCTGTAACCACTCAATCCAATGAAACTCTGATTGGCGAGTTAGTTAAAGCCAGCAAAAAAGAAATTTCTTTAAGAGAGCTTAAAGTAGAAAAGAATAATACAACCAAAAAAAAAGAACAAATAGAAAACATACATCATTTATTGATGGATGAAATTCGAGAAACAAAATTGATTATATCCTTTTAATTAAATCCTATGAATGCAATAGAACTAATAGACTCATTTTCAGAATTCAAAGAATTAAAGAATATTGATAGAGTAACCATGATGAGAATAGTAGAAGATGTTTTCAGATCGACTTTGAAAAGAAAATATGGATCAGATGAAAATGTCGATGTTATTATTAATCCAGATAAAGGAGATTTAGAAATTTGGCTAAATAGAGAAATTGTTCCTGATAAAGATTTTGAAGATGAGGGAACTCAAATAAAATTATCTGAAGCATTAACAATTGAGCCTGATTTTGAAATAGGAGAAGAAGTTTCTCAGGAAATTAAAGTGGAGGATTTTGGAAGAAGAAATATACTTTCCTTGAGACAAAATCTAGCCTCAAAAGTTCTAGAGTTAGAAAAAGATAGCATTTATAAAAAATACAAGGAAAGAGTTGGAGATATTATAAATGGAGAAGTATACCAAATTTGGAAAAGAGAAATTCTAATTTTAGATGATGACGGTAATGAATTAATTCTACCAAAATCAGAACAAATACCATCGGATTACTTCAGAAAAGGGGATACGACAAGAGCAGTGGTTTCTAAAGTTGATTTAAGAAATAATAGTCCAGTAATTATACTTTCTCGTACTGCACCAGAGTTTTTAGCAAGATTATTCGAACAAGAAGTTCCTGAAGTTTTCGATGGATTAATTACCATAAAAAAGATTGTTCGTAATCCTGGAGAAAGAGCTAAAGTAGCGGTTGAATCTTACGATGATAGAATTGACCCAGTTGGGGCATGTGTTGGCATGAATGGTTCAAGAATACATGGTATCGTAAGAGAACTTCGTAACGAAAATATAGATGTTATTCCTTGGACGTCTAATATGCAATTATTAATTCAAAGAGCTTTAAACCCTGCTAAAATCAGTAATATGGAAATTAACGAAGAAGAATCTAGAGTAGAGGTTTTTCTTAAACCTGACGAAGTTTCAAAGGCAATTGGTAAAGGAGGTCACAATATAAAATTAGCATCAAGATTAACTGGCTTAGAAATTGACGTATACAGAGAAGGTGCTGAAGATATTGATGATGTTGATTTAGATGAATTTACAGATGAGATTGATGATTGGATTATTGATGAATTAAAAGCTATCGGTTGTGACTCAGCTAAAAGTGTTTTAGAAATAGGTAAGAAAGATTTAGTTAAAAGAACTGATTTAGAAGAAGAAACAGTTGATGAAATAGTGAAGATTTTAAGCTCAGAATTTGAGAAATAATCTTCTTTGAAAGTTAATACAATATGGCAGTAGTTAAAAGGCTAAGTAAGGTTGCAAGAGAACTCAATGTTGGGATATCTACCATTGTTGAATTCTTAGGCTCTCAGGGAAAAGAAGTAAGCTCTAATCCAAATACTAAAATTGGAGAGGAATTATACATGATATTATTAGAAGAATATCAAAAAGAAAAATTTGAGAAAGAGAAAGCTGATAATGTAGTAATAGATCAGCCAGAGAGAAAAGTAATTTCTATTAAAAAGGAAGAACCAAAAAAAGAAGTTGAAAAAATAGTAGCTAAGGCTGATTTAATCTCAAGACCATCTGTTCTAGGTAAAATAGACTTATCTCCTAAGCAAACTAAACCAGAACCTGTCAAAGAAGAAAAGAAAGAAGAAAAAACACCAGAATCTACAAATTCAAAAAATAATCCTTCGAATGAAGAGATTGCTCAAGTTTCAGAGACTATTAAAGCTGAGGCTAAAAAGCTATCTGGTCCTAAAGTTTTAGGAAAAATAGAGTTGCCTAAAGTTCCTGAAAAGACAAAACCAATTAGTGCTAATGACTCCGACTCTTCCAAAAGAAAAAGAAAACGAATTAAAAAAGTTAATGTAGAAAAAGCTGGAAAAAAAGTTTTTAAAGATCAAAGAAAAAAAACTAAATCTCCTCTAAAAACTGAAGCTTCCCCGGAAGAAATTCAAAAAGAAATTAAAGAAACTTTAGCTAGATTAAGTAACAAAGGAAAGTCTAAGTCATCTAAACTAAGAAGAGAAAAAAGACAAGCTATTTCAGATAAAATGGAAATAGAAGAATTAATTACAGAACATGAAAAAAGTACTTTAAAGCTTACAGAGTTTGTTTCTGTCTCTGAATTAGCATCAATGATGTCCAAGTCACCAAACGATGTAATAGGAACTTTAATGTCAATTGGAATTTTTGCTTCTATTAACCAAAGATTAGATGCTGAAACATTAACTATGGTTGCAGAAGAGTTTGGTTTTACAGTCGAGTTTGTCAGTGCTGATGTAACAGCCTCAGTAGTTCAAGATTCACAAAACCCAGAAAACATGCAAGACAGACCGCCAATTGTCACTGTAATGGGTCATGTTGATCATGGTAAAACATCTTTATTAGATTATATAAGAAGTGCAGATGTGACTTCTGGTGAAGCTGGAGGAATTACTCAACATATTGGCGCATATTCTGTAAAACATAATAATAAATTAATTACATTTTTAGATACGCCTGGTCATGAAGCTTTTACTGCTATGAGGGCTAGAGGAGCCCAAGTAACAGATGTTTCTATCATAATCATTGCTGCTGATGATAGAGTAATGCCCCAAACTAAAGAGGCTATCAATCATTCTCAAGCTGCAGGAGTTCCAATGGTTTTCGCCTTAAACAAGTGTGACATGCCCACAGCTAATCCAGATAAAATTAAAGAAGAATTATCTGCAATGAATATTTTAGTAGAAGATTGGGGAGGAAAATACCAATGCCAAGAAATTTCAGCTAAAGATGGTAATGGAATTGATGAATTACTTGAAAAAGTTCTTTTAGAGTCGGAGTTGTTAGAGTTAAAAGCTGATCCAGATACAGAT
>NTKH01000036.1 GCA_002457645.1 Bacteroidetes bacterium MED-G20 | reverse complement strand
CATCAAAAGTCTCACCTATTCCATCAAAAGAAAGAAAAAATGAGCTACTATCTAATACAAATAAATCCATATTTAAAGAGCCATTTGCAACAGATTCAACAAAAGGAATTCCATTTTGATCAGCTGAGAAGTTGTTTAAATTTGATAGTGCTGGTAAATTACCATTTGGAAGAACTATAAACTGCATGTCCCTCCTTATTTCGCCCAATTTTAAACCATTTCTATATTCTTCACAGATAACAGTATAAACATAGTTACCTACTATAGAAGCAGTCCAAGATAATTCACCAGTGAATGGATTGATTGTTAAATCTCCTCCAGAAAAAGCTGGTGGAGGTGTATAACCAAAAATCGGATAGCCATTAGGAAAAGATCCAGATACATAATCATAAGGGATATCTAGAGACCAACTTAAAGAATCACTTTCTTCATCAAATGGTAATGGATTATATTGCCAAGGGTTATTAACTGGAACACATACTATTGGAGGAGAAAGAAAGTAGGGAGACGAAGTAGTCGAAGATAAATCAACTGTAAAATTACAGTCTAAAAACATGGAAAGTGCTCCTGGGTTTATCAAATTAGCAATGGAAGGATTCCTACAACAATTATTCCATGTAACTGTATAATTACCAGGGATAAAACAAGGGAAAATAGCAGAATAAAAATAAACCTCTGTATCATAACAATTATTTGGTAATAAAGACATGTTTGGTATTCCAAAAACAGGATGAAATGCAGAACTGTCTAAGGTGGATATAATTGTTGAAACTTGATTCCCCCCAGAATCATAGACTTTTAGAGTTTGATTGCTGTTTAATAGAACCCCAGTAACATCTCTGTATAAAGTTAAAAAAATTTCATACTGTCCAACTTGATCATTTTGAACAACTATTTCTCCACCCATTAAATGAGATGATCTAGCAGAAAAACTAATAAAGAGAATTAAAACAATAATCAAAAGATTTTTCATATTGTATAATATAAAAAAAAATAACAAAGTGTTATGAACTTTATTTAATTATCTAATGATTAGTTTTTTAGATTTATTATTAACCTTAAGAAAATAAATTCCCGCACCTATTTGTAAATCAACTAAATAAGTACTATTTGAATTTATTCCAAAAAATTTTGTGAAAATTAATTTTCCAGAAAAATCAAATACTTGTATTGATTCCACCATAGTCATTTTGTTGGCAATATTTATAGAAAATACACCATGGGATGGATTGGGAAAAAATGAAAAGTCTGAATGATAATTTTCAAATGTACTAACTGAGTTTTCCACAATTACAGAGTCTGATATGGAGCAAGAATTACCATCAGTTAATGTAGCTGTATAATTTCCTGGATTAAGCCCTGTGAGAGGGTTTGAACTTCCTCCTGTGCTCCAAAGTAATTGATGAGGCATAGGACCTGAAATAACTGAAACAAAAACTTCACCGTCAGCACAAGTATTGCAGGTAGCGGAAATTGGGCTCATAATGATTTCTGGTAAATCAAAAATAGTAATAACTACATTACTGGTATCAGAACATCCATTACTATCTACAGCAGTTAATGTTATATTATGAATACCTGGTATATTAAAATTATAAATCCAACCAAGAGCTGATGGGTTCGGAAAAAATATATTTCCATTATCTGTCCAGAATAAGCTATCTGCTATAGTTCCTAAATCAATAAAAGAACTGGCATCACCAACACAATTGGAGCTATTAGCGGAGTTGATAGCAGCTACTGAAGCGCAACAAGTACCTATATTAAGTGAACTTGAATTGGTTTCCTGTAAAGAGCCAGAGGAATACTGATTTACTACTAAAGTATAATTATTTGAAGGAATTGTTCCCAAAACAATAGTTTCTGTGTAAGCAGTAATAACTGGGATGCCAATACCTCCACAAGTTACATTAATGTCAATAGTAATTAAATTTCCTGAAATAACAGAGCTTGAAACATAGTTACAATTGCTGGCAGATAAATTACCGTTAATTGAAATTGATAAATTATCACAGTCTTTCGCTGGATATGGCGAACTAGATACATTGCTAATCCAAAATTGAGAAAATCCTGAAAAACAGTAAATAAAAAAAGAAAAAGTAGTTAAATATACTTTCATCAAGATTTATATTATCTAAAGTTTAAATTTTAAAAATAGTAAGTTAAAAAAATTCATGGATGTATTTTTTTTGATTCATTCCATATATTTTCCATTTCTTCTAGGTTCATGCTATCTAAGTTTAAACCTTTCCTATTTACTTCTTTTTCTAAAAAAGAAAATCTTGAAATAAATTTTTTATTGGTTCTTTCTAGTGCTGATTCTGGATCAACTCCAATAAAACGAGCATAATTAATAAGTGAAAACAGAACATCTCCAAATTCTTTTTCCACTTTTGTTTTATTATTTTTGATAATCACTTCATCATGGAGTTCAGTAAACTCTTCTTTTACTTTTTCGAAAACCTGATTCACATTTTCCCAATCAAAACCTACTCCCCTAGCCTTTTCTTGGACTCTTGTAGCTTTAACCATTGCTGGAAGTGATTTTGGAACACCTTCAAGCACAGATTTTCTTCCATTATTTAGTTTAATCTTTTCCCAGTTCTTTTTAACCTCCTCTTCTGTCTTAGCAACATCATTACCATAAACATGAGGATGTCTTTCTATTAATTTTTCACATATTGAATTGATTACATCATTAATATTAAAGTCATTTGTTTCAGAAGCAATTTTTGAATAAAAAACAATATGGAGTAATAAATCGCCTAGTTCCCCTTTAATTTCATCCATATTTTTATTCAAAATAGCATCAATTAATTCATAGGTTTCTTCAATTGTTAAATGACTAAGAGATTCCATAGTTTGCTTTTGGTCCCAAGGACATTCAGATCTTAGCCGATCCATTATAGACAAAAGCCTATCAAAAGAAGATTGTTTTTTCATTTTCATTTTTCGATAATCATCAAAATAGGAATTATCTATGAGCTTTAAGAAAATAATTGACTAATTTTGTAATATGAAAACAGTCCTTCTTTCTATTATATTGTTAGCAATTTGCTTTGCAGGTATTGCTATAAAAATAATATTTAAAAAAGATGGTGAATTTTCTGGAACTTGCGCAAGCAACAACCCTCTTTTAAATAAAGAAGGAGAATCCTGTAGTTTTTGCGGTGCTGCACCAGACGAAAAATGCAAAAAACCAGTCGAACAAAGTATTGCTTAATAAATTAATCTTACGTGAAAAAAGGCAAAAGCATTGGAATCCTGTTAATAGTAGTAGGTTTGCTCTTTCTTCTAAACAATTTAAATCTTATTGAAGTATCAATAGTAGAGTTAATCAGAGTTTATTGGCCTGTAATATTAATTTGGATTGGAATAGATAAAATTATTTCTAAATCGTCAGAAAAAGATTCTTAAAAGTTACTCCATTCTTTTAAATTGTTTAATGAATCGTAAATCAAATAACAAAAAATACTATCTGATTTATTTTTATTAACATATTCTATAGATTTTTCTTTACCCATTAACATAAATGAAGTGGCAAGAGCATCAGCATTTGCAGCCATTTTACATATTACAGTTACACTTAATAATGAATTGTTTGAGGGGAAACCTGTATTAGGATTAATGGAATGAGATACTTTTTGCCCATTAATTATCTTAAATTTTCTGTAATTTCCAGAAGTTGCTAATGAACTATTTTTTAACTCTACTATTCTTTGAAACCCAAACTGACCAATTAAGGAACTATCAACAGGTTTTTCAATTCCTATTTTCCAATAATCTCCATTACTATTAAACCCTTTTGAAGAAAGCTCTCCACCTATCTCTACTAAATAATTATTTATTCCTCTATCGTCTAAAAACTCACTAACTAAGTCAACACTATATCCTTGTGCCACTGCATTAAAATCCAATTTAGAATTTTTATTTTTTTTGCAAATAAATGACTCATTTCCTTTCTTCTTTATTTCAAAATTAGAATCTAAATTAACATGAACTAATAATGAATCCCTAATGTAATTTGAGTCTATCAATGGATCTGTTCCAGCGTAAAAACCCCAGTAATTAACGAGAGGATAGACAGCTGGATTAAATAGACCACTTGTTCTCTGGTTAATTATTTTAGAAAAATTAAAACAATAGGAAAATAAATTTTTCTCTTTTAAATTAAAACATGAATCTTCAGCATTATTTATAATGCTTATAAAACTAGTAGAGTCATAAGTAGATAATTGATTATCTATTTCAATTAAAATAGAATCTATAGACTTGGTAAAATCTCTTTCCAAAAAGTCTTGATATTTAATAGAATAAGTGGTGCCTTGAGCAAAACCTTTTAAAGTTGAAAAAGGTTTGATTTCTTTAGGAGAATTACAAGAGCAGATTAAAAGAGAAAAAAGTAAATAAAGAAATATTAATTTATTAGAATCACCCTCCAAAATCATCAAATCTAACTTGTTCTGGTGGAACTCCCCAATCATCACACATTTTAAGAACAGCTTGATTCATAAGTGGTGGTCCACAAAAATAATATTCTATATCTTCTGGAGCATCATGTTTTGTAAGGTACTGATCAATAACAGCATTATGAACAAAACCAACAAATCCATCACCTTCAGGGTCATTTAAATCCTTTTTTTCAACCCAATTATCTTCTGGAAGAGCATCAGACAATACCATGTAGAATTTAAAATTTGGAAACTCTTTTTCTAAATCTCTAAAATAATGGATGTAAAATAATTCTGCTCTTGACCTTCCACCATACCAATAAGATACTTTTCTTCCCGTTTTTAGAGTTTTAAATAATTCGTATAGATGAGAACGCATTGGAGCCATTCCAGCACCACCTCCAATATATAACATTTCAGCTTCGGATTCATTTATGAAAAATTCTCCATATGGTCCTGAAATAATTACTTTGTCTCCAGGTTTTTGATTAAAAATATAGGAGGATGCAATTCCAGGATTAACATCCATCCATGAATCATTAGCTCTGTCCCATGGTGGTGCCGCTACCCTAACGTTAAGCATTATATTTCTTCCTTCAGCAGGGTAAGAGGCCATAGAATATGCCCTAACAACTTCTTCATCATTATTCATAGTTAGATTTCTTAAGGCAAATTTACCATCACTCCAATCTTTTTCAAATTTATTAGGTTCTCCTGGGTGATCTTGAGGATGAGCTTTAATATCCATTTCGGAAAATTTAGTTTCACCTTTAGGGATTTTGATTTGTATATAACCGCCTGCTTTATAATCCATATCTTCAGGAATTTTGACAATAAACTCTTTTATATAAGTGGCGACATTATAGTTAGACACAACAGTTGCTTCCCATTCTTTGATTCCCATGACCTCTTCTTCTACTTCAATCTCCATGTCCTCTTTAACTTTAACCTGACAACCTAATCTGAAATTATCTGCAATTTGTTTTCTAGAAAAATGAGGTTCTTCAGTTGGAAGAATACTGCCTCCTCCAGACATTACTTGACAAGTACATTGAACACAAGTACCACCACCTCCACAAGCAGATGGTAAAAATATACCTTCATTTCCTAAAGTTGTCAACAAGGTTGAACCTCCATCAACCTCAATAACCTTATCTCCATTAATGGTAATTTTTACTTTACCAGATGCAACTAAAAATGTTTTTGCTAATAGTAAAATTGCAGTAAGCGTTAAAACAATAACTAACAAAAAAATGATTGGTGTAATTATTTCCATTTATAAATTATTTATCCAAATTATATTTCAAAACCCATAAATCCTAAAAAAGCTAAGCCCATAAGACCTGTAATCAAAAAAGCCATCCCCACACCTCTTAAAGGACCAGGAATATTAGCATATCTAATTCTTTCACGGATAGCAGCAATTAAAACAACAGCAATAAACCATCCAACACCTGATCCTAATCCATATACTGTAGCTTGTCCAATAGTAGTAAACTGTTTTTCTTGCATAAACAATGCTCCACCTAAAATTGCACAGTTAACTGCAATTAGAGGAAGAAAGATTCCTAAGGCTCCATACAATGCTGGAGATATTTTTTCTACAATCATTTCAACTAACTGAACTGTTGAAGCAATGACAGCAATAAACATTATAAAAGTTAGATAACTAAGATTAACAGAAGAGAATTCCTGTCCTACCCAACTTAAAGCACCTTCTTTAAGGACATAATTTTCAATTAAATAATTGATGGGTATGGTAACTACTAAAACAAAAATAACAGCCATTCCTAATCCAAATGCAGTTTTAACTGTTTTTGAAACTGCTAAATAAGAACACATTCCAAAAAAGAAGGCAAATATCATATTATCTACAAATGCACTTCTTATAAATATATTTACTAAATCCATGATTAATTTTAATGTGTTTCTATTAAACTAGGATTTCTAAGTTTTTGAATCCAAATATAAACTGCAACTAATATTAAAGAAGATGGAGGAAGAAGCATTAAACCATTATCCATATAGCCCATTGCATAAAGGCCGGTTTGTTCGGTAGCATTTCCAAAAATCTCAAATCCAAAAAGTTTCCCTGAACCAAATAGTTCTTTAAAAAAAGAAACAATTACCAACACCATTCCATATCCTAATGAGTTTCCGATTGCATCTAAAGCAGCAGGCCAAGGTTTATTTCCTAGTGCAAAAGCTTCTAATCTTCCCATTATTATACAGTTAGTTATAATTAAGCCTACAAATACAGATAATTCTTTTGAAACATCAAACAAATAAGCTTTGAGGACCTGATCAACAATAATCACAAGTGCAGCTACTACAACTAATTGGACAATAATTCTAATTCTGTTGGGTATTAAGTTTCTGATAAGTGAAATAGAAACATTTGCTAAAATCAATACAAATAAAACAGCTACAGACATGACAACAGCTGCTTTCATCTGAACTGTCACTGCTAGTGCAGAACATATTCCTAATACTTGAATCGTAATTGGATTATTTTCATCCAAAGGATCTGAGATGAGTTTTTTATTTTTTTTAGAAAATAATGGCTCTCTTTCCTTAACTATTATTTTCTTTTCTTCAACTGCTACTGCTTGTTCTGACATATTTTGAAGATTAAGATTTATTTAAATTTTTAATATAATTGTGATAAACAATTAGCGTTCTACTCATCATTTCCTCTACACCAACACTAGTGAAAGTTCCTCCACTAATTCCATCTACTTGATATTCATTTAAAGGATTTCCAGGTTTGTTAACTTCAACTGGCTTGTAATCTTCATTATTAGAAATTAACTTCCCAATGAATTGATCTTCAAAGAAATCTTGTGAAATTTCAGCACCCAATCCTGGAGTTTCCGATTTGTGGTCAAATACTGTTCCCGAAATTTCGTTTCCAGATTCATCTATTGCAATAAAGCCCCAAACTGCAGCCCAGAGACCTTTCCCCATAACAGGGGCAACATAGTAGGTTTTTCCATCGACTTCACATATGTATAAAGGATAATTCCTAATTTTTTCATCTTTTATGGTTTTGTATTCTTTTAGAAGGTCGATACTAAAAGCATCATATGAATTTTTATTATTTAGCTCTGTTGAGTTATCAAGCAAGGTGTTTTCTTTAACATCGCCATTGTAGTCAAGAATTAATCTCTGTTTGACATAGTCTGCAAACAAAGATCCAGCTTCATCTCTATTTATAAGTTTATTTCCCGGAAGACAGTTTAGAATATTCTGTTTCTTCTCGTTAACAAGGTTTTCATCTTGCAAGGGTTTTAAGCCATTGGCAATCATGGCGAGTAACCCACCTACTAATACCACCAAAATTATTGCAAAGCTTATTGTATATGTATTACTGTCTTTATTAATAGCCATTTTTATGCAGTTTTAAGTCTTTTTAATCTTCTGTTAATGTTATTCTGTATAACCATATGATCAATAAGAGGGGCAAATACATTTGCGATTAAAATTGCTAGCATAATACCTTCTGGATAGGCAGGATTTACCATTCTTATAAGTATCCCTAAAAATCCACCTAGAAATCCATATATAAATTTACCAGCATTTGTATGAGCTGCTGTAACCGGGTCAGTGGCCATAAAGACCATACCAAACATAAATCCACCCAACATCAACTGATGAATTGCAGGGAGTTCAAAATATCCGTTTCCTCCAACTAGATTTAATATAGTAGCCATAACAAAACCTCCAATAAAAAATGAGGAAATAACCCTCCAACTAGCAATTCCAGTCCATAAAAGTAAAGCGGCTCCAATTAAACACATAAGAGCAGAAGTTTCTCCAACTGAACCTGGAATGAATCCCAAAAATGAATCCATCAAAGAGTATTTAGCTTGAAAGGCTTGTGTATTTTCTAATACAGGTGAATCTTGCATAAAAGATGCTAAGTCACCTAAGGCAGTTGCACCAGT
Source organism: Bacteroidetes bacterium MED-G20 (assembly GCA_002457645.1). GTDB lineage: Bacteria > Bacteroidota > Bacteroidia > Flavobacteriales_D > Parvicellaceae > MED-G20. The sequence continues at coordinate 6,899 of NTKH01000036.1, read as the reverse complement.
GCTTCCATCAACTACACCATCAACATTACTGCTACTAACTAATGAAGCATATTTTTCACCTTTTAAATCTGAAAATCCAGTAACCCATACTTCATTACCAGACATTTTTGTTGGATGAGCAAAAAATAAAAAAGCTCTTGCAGTAAGTGCTACATTTAATATATTCATGCCGGTACCTCCGAAAACTTCTTTTCCAATAACTACAGCAAACATGGTCGCCACTGCAACCATCCAAAGTGGGACATCTGCAGGCATACAAAGAGGAATTAACATTCCAGAAACTAAAAAACCTTCCTGAACAGTATGACCGTTTCTGATTGCAAAAATAAATTCTACTAATAAACCTGCTCCATAAGAAACAACAACTAAAGGAAGAACTACAAAGGCGCCTTTAAGAATGATTTCAAAAAAAGAGACATCGGCTAACTGATTAAGGACTCTAAAGTGCTGATAGCCTGTATTATAAATACCAAATAATAAACATGGAATCAGAGCGATAATAACCAACATCATTGTTCTTTTCAAATCAATTGCGTCTCTTATATGTGAACCTTTATTAGTTACATGGTTAGGAGTAAACATAAGTGTGTCAAAAGCATCTATCAAAGGAAAAAACTTTTTAGTTTTTTCATTAGAACTTAGCTTTTCATGGGCGTCATCAAATATTTTTCTTAAAAATTTCAAATTGATATATTTTAAATTACATACATTCTTTATATACTAAATCTAATCCTTCTCTTACAATATTTTGAACATTGATTTTTGAAGTACATACAAATTCACAAAGTGCAAAATCTTCTGGGGCAACTTCATAAATTCCAAGGTTTTCCATTTTTTCAATATCATTAGTTACAATTGATTTAATTAATTGAACTGGATAAATATCGAATGGAAAAACTTTTTCATATTGTCCAGAAACCACAAAAGCTCTCTCTTCTCCATTTAAATTGGTATCAAAATTATAAGACTTTGATTTAGGTAATAGCCATGTTGGGTATGACTTGGAGGCTGAAAATTTATTAAAGCCAAGACTTAACCACCCATCTGTAAGAAAAAACTTGTGCTCATTTCCTTCAGGTATAATTGAAATTTGATTGTGATAATAGCCAATGAATCCATCTAAATCAACTTTATCCCCAGTTAGAGGATTACCAGATAAAATTCTACTATTTTCAGCAATAGATGTTTTACTTAATATAGATTTGATGGAGCTGCCTGAAATAGTTTTAAAATATTTTTTCTCTGAGCTACCTTCACCTCCTAAGGAGATAACTTTTGATGCATCATATGCACCAGTTAAAGAAAATCTTCCTAATATCAATACATCTTGAGGATTAATATACCAAATAACCTCTCCTTTATTTAAAGGATCAATTTCATGAATTTGAGTGCCAACATTACCAGCAGGATGAGGACCTTTCACAATGTTATGCTGGATGTTTTTTGCATTTAAAAAAACATCATCGGCATTTGGTCTTGTTTGTAAATGAACTTTACCTTCTGTTAACATATTTAACAATTCTAAGCCAGCGTTAAACTCAGCTGCTTTGTTGTGCATGATAAAATCATAATCAGGGGATAGAGGATTAGAATCGAATCCTGAAATAAAAATAGATTTTGGTGAGTCTGAGGGAGAAGCAATGATATCAATTGGCCTCATTCTTATAAGAGGCCACAATCCAATACTCAATAGGTCAGTTTTGAGATCTTCTCTTCCCAATTTAGAATAATCTTTTGGTTTACTATTCAATTGAATAAATTTATTATCAGAGAGAATTGTAACTGATAAAATTCTTCTTTTTTCTCCTCTTATGATATTTTGAACCTCACCACTTACAGGAGAAGAAAAATTAATTTGGTCGTTGTACTTATCACAAAAAATTGGAGAACCACATTTTACAGAATCTCCCTCTTTAACAAGCATTTTAGGTACAAGATTGGGAAAGTCAGTGGGTTTGATAGCAAAGAGTTTGGAAGAGTTGGCTTCACCCATAATCTTTTCCGACGCGCCTTTAATATTTATATTAAGACCTTTTTTTACTGTTATTTTCATAAAAGAAGAAAATTATTCTCTATGGAAAACAAATTTATAAATTTGTATAGTTCTACCATTTAGTGATGAATAATATTACTAAACAATATGTAATTTAGAATGATTATAAATAAGATAAGGCTTACAGAGTTTATTTTTGTCATAATATTAAAGATTCTCTTAATAAATAGTTGTCGTGTTAGACAAAACAATATTAGTAAAGTCGATGATTATTTTTCTCTTGATGAATCAGTCAATGAAAATGAAGAAGAAAATCAAAAATATGATCAAAAAATATTTACCAAAGATTTTAAAAGTTTAAGTTTCAAATCAAACTCCTTAATTTTGGGAGATCCTTGCTATTATTTGAATTCAGCAAACCCAGTGACTATTTATTTTGATTTATTAAGAAATCATTCTGAATCTTTACAATATCAGTTGATTCATTGCGATAAAGATTGGATGAAAAGCAACATCAGCTCAATGGATGCAATAGATGGTTTTGATACAGACTATATTGAAAATCAAAAAATATCTTATGGACCTATACAACAGTATATACATTACAATTTTAAACTACCAAATGATCATACTAATTTTCTGATTTCTGGAAATTATATTATTAAAATTTTTTCTGAAGGCGAATCAAATAAACCAGTAGCAACTATTAAGTTTTTTGTTAGCGAACAAAGTTCTAATATTAATTTCAATATTGATGAATCTAGTGATGTTGAACAAAGTAAATATTTGCAATCATATGAGTTAGAGTGTACTTATAATTCATCGAACACCATAGACCCTTTCTCTAATATTTTCATAAATATTGAGCAAAACCATCAAAGTTTTAATCAGCAATGGCTTTATGGACCTAACTTTATAAAAGAAAATAAATTAGTTTTTTTACCCAGTGAAGACCAAACTTTTAACGGAGGAAACGAATTTAGATTTTTTGACATTAGCTCATTTAGAAATGGAAGTCAATTTGTAGAAAAAACGTTCTTTGAAGATACTTGTTATAAAATAATTTTAAAAGTTGATCAAAAAAGGTCCTACCGTCAGTACTTAGAATATAAAGACATGAATGGAAGATTCTTTGTTAGAACATATGATAGTGATGAAGCAGATTTTCAATCTGATTACGGTTGGGTGGAATTTAAATTAAATATGAGAAAAGAATTAAGTGATAGTATTTATATATATGGACAACTTTCTAGCTGGAAACTAGATGATTCTTTTTTAATGAAATATGATTCTATTTCAAAAATGTACTTCAATCAATTGCTTTTAAAACAAGGATTTTACAATTATATATATGTATCTAAAAATTCAGAAACTATTAGCACAAGAAAAATTGAGGGAGCGCATTTTCAAACTAACAATGAATATACAGTTAAAGTATATTACAGAGATCCATTGGAAATGTACGATAGAATAATGTGTTATAAAAACATTAAAAACAATTAAGATATAGAAATAACTTCTTTTTCATAGTTAATATTTCTTTCTTTGAGGTAACTCATGAAATAGTTGAAACATGATCTATGTCTTCCAATTAGTTCTGGTGGAAAAACTCCTTTTTCTTCAAAAACTCCGTCTAAAAACAAATTGATAGCAGCAGTTGCAGTATATCCTGTTGTTCTAGCCATTGATGAGATTTTAGTTTTCTGAGAAAATTCATCAAAAAGATTATAAATTATTTTCTCTTTATTTCCATTTTCATTGTATCCTTCTAATGTTATTCGCATGACGGTAAACTCTTCTTCAAGCGGATCTAACTTCCACTCTTTAAATAATACTTTTGAAGTAAAGTCAAGAACTGAAATATTTAAATCATTGATAATTTGATCGCTAAAAAAACCACTTTCTTTTAAAACTCTAATATATTCCACGTGACCTGGATATCTTAAAGTTTTTTCTTTCATATTCTTAATGTGAGGCATGGTGAAAATAATTGATCTTAATCCATCGGAGTTAAAAGCTTCTAAGGTGCCTATTTTTTCAAATTCTATAAGTTCACAATCTGTTAAAGGTGGTCTAACAACTATATTTCCGTTCTCAACATATCTTGCTGGCCTTGTATATTCTTCAATAACATCAACTGGTGAAAAAGGTGCTTTGTAACAAAACGGCCACTTTTTTTGTTTTGGTAACCCTCCTACAAGACAATTAAAAGATTCTAATTTATGTGTTTCATTATGGTAACCCAAGATAACATTTCCCATTCCTGGAGCAACTCCGCAATCTACAATAGCTGTAACATTATTTTCTCTAGCTAATTGGTTAAGTTCTAGAGCATTTTCTGGAAAAAAAGAAATATCTACAACATTTTTTTTATTTATAATTATTTTCTCTAAGGTCTTGTAACCTAAAAAGCCTGGAACAGCAGAAAGAACTACATCTTTTCCCTCCAAAACCTTATTTAAAGATTCATCATTATTGACATCTAATTGTAAAATTTCAATTTTTGGAAATTCTTCCTTTGTTTTTAATAAAACTTCATAATTAAGATCAGTAAGTAACACCTTGTGAACTTTTGATAAATCTTTTGCCATGGCACTGCCAACCATTCCAGCACCCAAAACAATAATATTACTCATATGTTTATATTTAAAAATTTAAATCTTTAAAGTACTATTTACAATGATAATCTCAATCTAGTAAATATAATTATTTGAGACTAAATATAGAATGATGCAAAGAAAACAACAAGAATACCAACATAACCTAAAGACCAAATAAACATTTTATTATTGGCTTTAACAAATGAAAGTAAACATTGGTTTAAAACTGCAACTAAAAACCAGTCTCTATAGTTAGAAAAAGGAATTTCTCCCATTTTCCAATACCAAAAATCAAGATTTGCTGAAAGGGGTTCAATTATTAAATCAATGAGCACCATTAAAATTGCAGAAACAAAAATAACCAACCACTTATTGCTTATTAATTTGGATGAAATCTGTCTTGAGACCAATGCTAAAAGCACCCAATTCAAACCAATTAAAACAGGAACACCTCCAATTTTATAGCCTAATGAATTCCCGTAACTATAGGAACCAAAAAGCCATCCATAATTAACTCCAATCCATTCAGAAAAAAAAGTAATTACATATACTATTAAAATTGGAGCCCATTCTTTTTTTTTAAGACTTGCTCTGTAAAAATACAACCCTAAAGGAATAAGAATCGAAACAAAAGAAGCTTTAAGAAAATATTCGGGAAGAAATCTTATTCCAATTATTCCTGCAATATGAACTATGGCTATGAAAGAGATATCAATAACAGTAAAACGTTCAATTTTCATCTATAATTTTTTTCGCTACGTTCATTCCAGACCTTAGTGCAAGTGGCATGCCTCCACCAGGATGAACTGTACCTCCAACATAATACAAATTTTTTAGTTTATAGTCTCTATTTTTTTTTCTCTTGATAATGGACATTAGAGAATTTTGGTTGTCTCCATACAAAGATCCATTAAAAGAACCTGTATTATTTTCTAATGATTTAGGAGTTAATATTTTTTCAAAAATTATTGATTTACTTAGGTTAATACCTACTTTATCTTTGACTTTGGAAATTATAAAATCTTTAGTTCTCTTAATATTTTCTTGAGAAGCAACATTTAAATTGGCAGGAGTATTTATCATAACGAACCAATTTTCACAATTTTCTGGAGCGTGGTTTTGATCAAATTTTGACGTTATGTTAATATATATGGTGGGATCATTGGGAATTAAATTATGATCAAAAATTTGGGAAAATTCGTTTTTATAATCTTCTGAAAAAATAATATTATGTAATTCTAAGTTAGAAGATTTTACTTTCACTCCCCAATAAAACACAATTGCTGAGGTGGAGAGTTTTAATTTTTTTCTATTGATTTTTCTGTTTAAAAGAAGTTGTGTTTTATAATAATCTATATTGGAAACAAGATATTTAGAAAAGATAACTTCATTTTTTGAGTAAATTTTAAACAAATTACTTTCATATTTAATATTATCAATTTTATAATTGAATTGAAATTCTACCCCAACATCTTTACATAATTTAAATAATGCTTTTGAAATGCTATGAATACCATCACTAGGATAATATCCCCCATTAATCATCTCCACAACAGCTAGCTGATTCATAAAAGCTGGCGTTTTGTAGGGAGATGAACCCGTGTAAGTAGCAAATCGATTCATGATTTTTTCTACCGCTTTATTTTTTAATACTTTGTTGTAATATGCAACCGATGTAAAAATATTTATTACACCAGCTTTAAAAATCCATACGAAGGCGTTTTTTAAAAAGAAGAAGTTAAATTTAAGTTCGTTGAGTAGAAATATTTTTTCAGAGATTTTATAAATTCTCACCCATCTTTTAATATAGTTTAGAAATACTATTTTTTTTAATCCTAACTTATTTTCAAAATTTATAGCAGTTTGGTTAATATCGGAGGCAACATTAACATGTTGATTATCTAAAAAATACCTTGTTATAGGATCTAATCTTTGATAGTGAAAATAGTCTTTTAGATTTTTACCACAAGCATTAAAAAGTTCATTAAACCAATCAGGATAAGTTAATAAACATGGTCCAGTATCAAATACAAATCCTTCTTCACTTATTCTATGTGCTTTTCCACCAAAATAGCTATTTTGTTCCAGAACTGTAACCTCAAATCCTTTGTTTGCTAAAACAGCTGCACAACTCATGCCTCCTATACCTGAACCTAAAATATAAACTTTCATTTTTAAGCGGTCAAATATGTATAAAAAACTACTTGAAATATAAAATGTCTACAGAAAGTTTTTAAAAAAAAGAAATATGGTCATCTCCCCTATTATCAGCACCGCCAAAAAGCTGATGGTTTTCTATTAAAATC
>NTKH01000035.1 GCA_002457645.1 Bacteroidetes bacterium MED-G20 | reverse complement strand
AACAGCTCAACAAGCTTCATAAACAACCCAAACTTATTTTTTTTTAATGTCAACCATGACTGGGACAGCAGGCTGAGAACAAATATAGGCACCATTTCTACAGGCAACCCATTACTATTAAATTGGGGAAACGGAATCAACAGTCAATTTAAAATTAACAATCGTTCAAATGTAGGGGTAAACTTCATATCTAATAGGTTTTATCCCGATTGGATGGTTTCATCTCATTACAGCTCGGATTTTAAATTAAAGAAACTTGAATCACCTATTAAATTTACTGCCAGACTATCCTATCAAGAAAATGATTATATGTTCTACCGAGCCATATCGCCTCAATTTAAATTTTCTTTTTCTCCAATAAAAAACCACTACATTTCGGCTAATATCCTTACTTCAGGAGGTGAATTTGATTTATCACAAGGGCTTAATCAAAATCAAGACACAACCGTTTTTGGCTTTTCTTATGGAATAAATTATAGCGGAACCATTAATGACTTTAAACTAAGTTTTAACCAGATAAATAGAAAAAATAATTTTTTAATGTTTACTAATAATGGTATTACTAACTCTAAAGTGCTATACCAAATCAATAAAAAAAGTCATTTGACATTGAGTTCAGATTTTTTCACAAACACACCCTCTAAAATCAACTTATCCCCCAACTTTTATGGCCAGTACCAGAATCAAAGCATGACAAGGTTATTATATAATTTAAGATTTAACAAAAAAATTACCATTACAGGCGGTCCTAGAATTCAAAATATTAGATTCAGAAGTTTGATTTCATCTGACTCCACCATTTCTGATTTTGTTAATAGTACTATCGGTCTTTATGGCGCTACTAAGTTTAAAATTAATAGCGTTGAATATTTTACTCCAAATTTATTTATAGGAAACACCTCTTTTAATAACAGATTAATAGACACACTCAATTTAAGATCGACCAGTAATTTTTCTTTGGGATTGAATTATGTCAATCACAACTGGGGAATTAATACCAGCTATATAAAGGGTGTCACCTTCTTTATAAATAATGCATTTTTTCAATCTGAACAGACCAGGGTTAGCAACGAAACACTATTTATAAGAGCCAACTACTCTAAAGACATCCCAGCTAGAGGCTTAAAAGTAACAGGCTATTTGAATTATTTTTTAAGAATGCCAAGCAACATTCAAAACTTTGGCATTTCTTCCAGAGCAGACTTTAAGCTTTCTAGGAGAGTAAGCGGATTTGCTGCGGTAAATTTATTTACCAATAGTATTGTAAATGACGAAAACGGAACGAGTAATTCAAGATTTTTCAGCCTTAATGGTGGAATAAGATATTCGGTTGATATTCCGCAACCAAGAATAAAATACTATGACCTAAAGATAGTTTGTTTTAACGACCTGAACGGGGATCAAATTAAGACAGAAGATGAACCTATTTTACCCAATATAATTTTGAATTTAAAAAGAGATTTTGAAAATGAAATTATTAAAACAGTATTTCATGACAAAGAATTAGTAACTGGACTTTCGGGAGAAATTAATGTTTATGACATGCCAGAAGGAGAATATATTCTAAACTTTAGCTCAATTGAAAATTTGGGAGTGTTATACAATACTAATGGCAATCAACAGCATCTTACCATGTACGATGATAATACCTTGTTAGTTCCTTATGGTGAAGGGTATAAAGTAAAGGGAAAAATAGTACTGGAAAGAGACCCCAACTCTTCAAAAGGGAACATCAACCTTCAAGGAGTTAGGGTAAAAGCAGTATCAACAACTGGCGAAATTTTTACCACGCTCACAGATAAGAATGGGTATTATTCCTTAAGTGTGCCTCATTCCGGTCATTACAAAGTTTCTGTAAACAATATATTTGGTAATCAGTTTTATATAAATAACAATCAAATGGTGATTCAATTCGATGGATTTAAAATATTTAATCTAGACTTTGAATTTATAGAAGGGAAAAGAAAGGTAAATATTAAAGGAAATTCGCAATTTAAATTTGGCAATAAATAGCTTAATTTTTTAAATTTTATTCGTCCCTTTAATTCATATAAATTTTAGAGCTTATATTTATGTTTTAATAAATAATGGCTTTAAAACAATCCTTACAACAACGGCTTTTACAAAAGTTGTCCCCCCAACAGATTCAATTAATGAAAATGTTGCAATTGCCTACTATTGAGCTAGAGAAAAGAATTAAGGAGGAACTAGAAATTAACCCCGCACTTGACGAAGGAGAAGAGCAATCTTCTGAAGAGGATTATTCTGAAGATGCAGACGAGAAAAGAGACGATTTTAATTTTCAAGACTACGCCAATGACGACACTCCCAGCTATAAGACCCAATCTAACAATTTTAGCAAGGGCCAAGACGAACACCAAAAACCGCTATCTTTTGGAGATTCTCTATCGGAAAGGCTTAAAAAGCAAATTGATTTAAAAATAAAAAATGAAAATCAAAAAAAAATTGCAGAACACATTATTGGAAATTTAGACGAATCGGGTTACTTAAGAAGAGAACTATTTAATATTGTTGACGATCTTGCTTTTTCTCAAAATATATATACTGATGAAGAGGAGCTAGAGCAAATTTTAAATGAAGTTCAAGAACTCGAGCCACATGGTGTGGGAGCTCGAGACCTGAAGGAATGCCTTCTTATACAATTAAGAAAAAAGAATAAAACAATTGCTATTAAAACAGCAGAAGTAATTTTAGAAAAATGCTTTGACTCTTTTACTAAAAAACACTATGCTAAAATCTCAAAAAAATTAGATATAAATAATGACGCCATAAAAGATGCTATTGTTGAAATTGTAAAACTCAACCCCAAGCCAGGAAACTCCTTAATAGATTCACAAAACTCGATTCAACAAATTACGCCTGACTTTACCTTAACCGACAACGACGGGTCCCTCTCTGTTGAGCTTAATCAGCGTAATTCTCCTCAACTTAGAGTAAGCAACGATTATATTGAAATGATTAAAGGCTTTCAGCAAGGAGCTAAGAAGCAGCGAGATAAAGACGCCATATCATTCATTAAACAAAAAGTGGATGCCGCAAAGTGGTTTATAGAAGCAGTAAAACAGAGACAAAACACCTTGCTTGTCACTATGGAAGCCATTATTGGTTTTCAAAAAGAGTTTTTTTTAACAGGAGATGAAAAAAAATTAAAACCCATGATTCTCAAAGATATTGCATCTATTGTCTCAATGGACATCTCTACCATTTCAAGAGTAGCTAATTCTAAACATGTATCAACCCCCTATGGGATTTTTTCGTTAAAATATTTTTTTAGTGAATCATTAACCACTGACTCCGGTGAAGAAGTTTCGACAAGAGAAGTTAAAACCATATTAAATGAAGCTATAAAAAAAGAAGATAAGAGCAAACCGTTGACAGATGAAAAACTAGCATCTTTATTGAAAGAAAAAGGATATTTAATTGCAAGGAGAACAGTTGCAAAATATAGAGAACAATTAAATGTTCCAGTAGCAAGACTGAGAAAAGAACTTTTGTAAAGATGAAAACTTTTTGTAAGATTATTTCATTTGTTTTTCATCCAGTATTCACAGTTATGTACTCTTATTTCATTTATTTTTACATGAACAGTATTTATAATCAAATGCTGTTTTTAGCAGCACCTAAAATTTATTTCCCATTATTTTCATTTCTCTTTCTTATGGCTGTTTTTTTTCCATTATTAACGGTTTATATTATGTATAAAAACAAGTTAATTAGCAGCATTTCTATTCCGAAAAGAAAAGAAAGAATCCCTATATTAGTTCTTGTTATTATATACTATTCTATGACCTATTACATTTTCAGGTACTGGAATACCACCTTATTAAATTTATTACACCCTTATTTATCTTTTTTATTTGCTGGCTTAATGCTGCTTTTACTATTAACCATTATCACTTTAAAATGGAAAATAAGTATTCACGCAGCCTCTATTTCTGGTTTATGCGGAGGGATGACGGCCATAACATTAATTGCGCAGCCTATCATTAACTTGCAACAAATATTTTTAGTTAATGCAGTTTTATTAACTTTTATTGGAATAGTATCTTTTTCAAGAATGTATTTAAAAGTTCACAGTATGATTCAAATACTTGTTGGCATTGCAATAGGATTTAGTTTGGTTTTTGGTTTAGTTTTCAACCAATTTTATATTTAGATTTTAATTCTCTTTCCCAAGCCCAAGCATGATGAAGAGCCTCTTTTAAACTAAATATAGGTTCCCATTTTAATTCTGTTTTAATCAAGTGATTATCAGCGTATATCTCAGGAACATCTCCATCTCTTCTTTCGCCAAATTGGTAGTTAACTTTTAAATTATTAATTTCTTCAAAAGAATGAACTACTTCTAAAACAGATTTGCCATTGCCTACGCCAACATTATAAATATTATTGTAAGAGTGTTTATTTTTTAGTGACAATACATGTGCTCTTGCTAAGTCAACTACATGAATATAGTCTCTTATGCATGTTCCGTCAGCAGTGTTATAGTCATTGCCAAAAATAGTTAGTTCCTTTCTTTTCCCTATAGCTGTTTGAGTAATGTATGGAACAAGATTACTGGGGACTCCCAAAGGTAATTCTCCAATTAATGAAGAGGGATGTGCACCAATAGGGTTAAAATACCTCAACATCGTTAAAGATGTTTGCTGCTTTGTTTTAAAAAAATCAGTCAGAATTTTTTCACCTACTTGTTTCGTATAACCATAAGGTGAGAATGCTGGTTGAATAGGAGTTTTTTCATTAACTGGGATAAAAGAAGGACTACCATAGACTGTACAGGAGGAAGAAAAAATAAAAGAATCTATATTATGCTTATCGATAACGCTTAAAAGTTTGATAAGGTTTACAATGTTATTATGATAATACTTCAAAGGATTTTTAACGGATTCATTTACAGCCTTATCTGCAGCAAAATGTATAATGCCAACTGGTTTTTCTTGCTTAATAATCGAACTAATTTTTTCTTGGTCACCAATATCAGTACAGTGAAAAACAACCTTTCTTCCAATAATTTTCTCAATATTTTCTATTACAAAGGATTTAGAATTTCGAAAATCATCAATAATAATGGGTTCATAACCTTCATTAACAAGCTCAACGGCAGTATGTGACCCAATAAAACCAGCACCTCCTGTAAGTAGTATTTTCATATTCAATAAAGGAATGCAAAAATATCTGTTTTTAAAAAAATTAATACTTTTATTTAAGGCTTATAGAAATAAAATAAATTTAACAAGATGGAAAAAGTAGATTTTGCTACAAATGGTATAGAAGAAGTTAAAAATGCACATGGTGAAATCGAAGAGTTAAGATTTAAGATTAAATTTCTTTCACTTTTTGGATCTATTGTCAAAAAATTCTTTTTGTTCATTGTGATTTTCATAGCGATTATTTTTAGTCTTTTTACATTATATTCTGTCCCCTTTTTTTTGTTGATTATACTAGCTATTATTAATAAAAAAACAATTGTAGTCAGCAAAGAAAAGTTTCTAATTAAAAACACAATTCCAATATTTGGGTCTAAGAAAATTTCAATTCTAGAACTTGAAAGGTTAGCGGTTAAAAGAGTGGAGAATAAATATGCCAATCGCTCATCTTCATCAACAGCGGTTATTTTTGAATTGTATGCGGTTTTTAAAAACAAGCCAGCTAAAAAGATATTTAGTTCTATGAACCCTTTTTTAGTAGACGAAATGGACAGCAAAATTGAAAGCCTGTTAAATATTCAGGACTCCACTAATAAAGGCCAACTTGATAAAATTTCTAAAACTCATTATCAAAACAAATTAGAGACTGAGTACATTAACTCAACACAAAATAAAGCTTCCAATGAACAAAAACCTATAAACCAACCAACCGAAAGTAAAAACTTTAATATTGATAAGCCTTCAAAAAGCTTTCCTTTTACAGTATCTACCAACTTGATAAATTTAAAAATCGTTCACTTTTATAATTATTCTGGAAAATCAGGAGGAATTACATTCTTAGTAGGTTTGGTTTTTACATTCATCGGGATCTACCTTCCCATTTATGAAAAAGAAGAAAACCCATTTTTAATTATTTGTGCTTTGATTGGGGCTCCAATATTGGTTTTAGGTGTTTCCAATATTTTTAATAAACGATTTATTACCGTATCTAAAAAAAAGATTAATTATTATACTAAGCCTATATCGATAAGAAAGGAAAAAGAAATTTTAAAAAGCCAAATTAAAAACATAGAAGTTTTTTTCTCTGGTCAACGAATAAATGGAGTTCCAAGTTACAATATCTTTGTTGAAACAAAGGATGGGAAAAACCATAAGCTAATAAAGCACGTTTTTAATGAGTTGGCTTTAAAAGATTTAGCTGCGGAGATTTATCACCACATGGATTTAAAAAGTTAAAAGTCTATTCTATAATAGAAAATAGGTAAAAACCCTAATTGGTAATTTTCAGAAACATCATCATCTAAAGTAGGAGTGCTATTAGGAGCATAAGAGTAGCTAAGAATATTTTTTGAACCAGTTAAATTAACTAAGTCAATTCCTATTTCATGGGTAACATTCTCCTTATTTATTTTATATGTAGTTTTAATATCAAACCTAAAATAATCTTTAAATTGAGATTCATTAAACCCTTCGTCTTGAAAAATCACTTCGCCTTGATCAGCTGATGCAACAGGGTCAACAACACCCATTCTTTTTCCTCCTGCCCCAGTAGCCTTAACACCTAGACCAAGGACATTATTATTTCCAATATTAAATTCTTTACCAGCCAAAAAATTTACAGCATATATGCCATTAAAGCTGGTATTTCTTTCAATACCATCGCTCGGAGTATATCGAGAGTTATAAATACAGCCAGAAAATAATGCATGCCAGTTTTTATTAAAATAACGTTGCAGCGTAAATTCTAATCCGTAATTATATCCAGTTCCGTCGTTGTTCAAAGTGTCTGGAAAAACTCTTGCAAAACCACTTCCCGCATTAGTTAATGAAAATGCTGATGGTGACGACTCTACAGGAATTCCTGTTAAATCTTGATAATAAGCCTCTGTTTTTAACCCAAAATTCTTATTTAGCTTTTGTGAGTAGCCCAAAACTAAATGTTTGCTGTAGGTCAAGTCCAAACCCTGGTTATGAGCAGATGAGTTTCCTTCATTTATATAGTATCTGCTATATAGTGGTTGAGTTTGAGAATGATATCCTAAACCAAATGAAAAAGCACTTTTATCATTAACATTCCACTTCAGCCCTAGTCGAGGTTCAATTGGAGAGAAGTTGGTGACAGAATTATCAGCATTATTTTCCTCAATATTGATAAATAAGCTGGTTAATCCAGCGGTCAGTACTAAATCGTCCGAAAATTTATGTTTCCAACTTACATAAGGTTGAATTTGAAAAAAATTTCCTCTTGAGTCAAATCTTTTTCTGTATAATTGAAGAGATGCATTAGTAGTGACACTATCCAAAAAGTCAAAATTGGTAAAGTCTGCAACCCATCCAATTTTTAATGTATTTTTCTTATTCAATTTTTTGTTTATTGAACTTGAGTTAGAATACCTTACCTTATTAAAATCATAAGCCATATATGGTTTTAGGGTAATATCCGACCAATTATTGGGATCATTTCTAGTAATAGTGTCATGCTCTGAAGCTTGGTTTTCAATGTTTACACATGTGGTTGACTTAATAAAAGAAGTTTCGTTTAAGGGCTTGGTGTAAGTAAATCCGGAAACCATCATATTGGTACCAAACCTTTGATCTTTGGTATTTTCGCCATATAAATCAATTTCATCAGGGTCGGTTTGTTCGCTAATAAGAATATCTATATTGCTATTACCACCTAACGCCCATAAAGATAAATTTCCTCCATTTTCAAATGGAAGGTTAATTTTTGCTGCAAAATCTTGATAGTTTGGAATGGCAGAAGTTCCTAAATTAATACCTAATAAATTGAAAATTTTAAGAGTTGCTCTCCTGTACATTATAAGGTAGGATGCTGCACTGTTTTTTGATAGAGGCCCCTCCATTAAAAACTCTGCACCAAAAAGGCCAACCTGTCCAGTAAACTCAGTTTTTTCATTATTTCCATTTCTTATTTTTAAATCAAAAACACCAGCCGTACTATTCCCATATTCAGATGGGAAAGCTCCAGAAAAAAAATCACTATTTCCTAAAAATTTATTATTTAAAATACTTAACGGACCGCCCGAAGATCCAGAAATTGCAAAGTGATTAGGATTTGGAATGGTAATTCCCTCCACTCTATAAATAACCCCCAAAGGAGAATTCCCCCTCACAATAATATCATTTCTACTATCATCTGCTCCTTGAACGCCAGCAAAATTAGAGGCCATTCGAGCAGGGTCTCCTCTACTGCCAGCATACCTTTCTGTTTCTTCTACTGAGAATTGCTGGGCACTTATAATCGCCATTTCATTATTTACTTCTCTATTTTCATTTGCAGAAACTTCAAAAGCTTCTAACATTTCAGTAGATTCATCAATAGAAACGTTTAAAACCACTTCTTTTCCAGAATTTACTACTACAGTCTGAACTTGCGGCTTGTAGCCAATGAACGTAAACCTTATTTGATGCCTTCCCAGCGGAACATTCTCAATTTTAAATCCTCCGTTCATATCCGTTGCCACCCCATTATCAAAATCTCCATCGATAAATTTTACATTAACACCTGGCAGAGGAAATTGAGATTCCAAATCAACAACTTTCCCTTTTACAGTTTGTTGAGCATATAATAAAGAACCAGATAAAAATATTATGCAAAACAATATAGACTTGATTTTCATTTTGTTTAAATTTTAAATAAAAATACATGAAAAAAATCACAACCAACTTGGTTAAATCAAATATAAACACACTTTTTTTTCAGATCTATTTGATTTTATTTAGCTGATAATCAGTTTTTTATATTAGTATAAACGTATTTTTTATACTAAGACATTATTCAATAAAGAATTTAATAAAGGAACTCCGTCTTCATTTCCAAGCAAAGAATCAACAGCTCTTTCAGGATGAGGCATCATTCCCATAACATTCTGTTGTGAATTAGAGACACCCGCAATATTTTTTACTGAACCATTAGGATTACAGCTTTCTGAAACATTTCCATTGTTGTCACAATATTGAAAGAGGATTTGATTATTGGAAAACATTTCATCTATAGTTTCTTCATTCGCATAATAACGCCCCTCACCATGGGCTATCGGAATTTTGTAGGTACTATTTTTGTCTATATTTCTAGTGATATTTGACGATGAAGAAATCGGTTTAAGAAAGGTGTTTTTACATATGAATTTTTGGTTATCGTTGTGAAGAAGAGCTCCTGGAAGTAACCCTGCTTCACATAAAATTTGAAATCCATTACAAATACCCAAAACTAAACCTCCTTTTTCAGCATGCTTGATAACTTCCTTCATAATGGGAGAGAATCTAGCTATTGCTCCAGACCTTAAATAATCCCCATAAGAGAACCCACCTGGTAAAACAATTAGTTCGCAATTTTTAGTGTCATGATCTTTATGCCAAAGTTCAGTTACTTTTTGGCCAAGTATTTTCCCTAAGGCATATATCATGTCATGATTACAATTAGACCCCGGAAATGTTACGACACCACAATTCATAAGTTTATTTAATTTGTTTCAAATATATAAGAAACAAAGAAACAAATAATCGCTAAATAACATATGTTATTAGAAGATATCCAATAATTGAAATGCTAATGAAAGAATTTGACAACCAATTTGATTTAGCATTTAAAATAGTATTGGAAATTAATATAGAAAATGGAAAAACGGCACAATACAATACAGGGCTGGTTATTCCAAAGGAAAAGTATTTAAATAAAAATTGAGCCATGCAACAAAATAAAAAAGAAATAATAATCCATGATACTTTTTTATACCTGTTGCTGGAACTTACAAAGGAGAAATAAAGTGTTCTAAAGCTTATCAAAACCCCTATTGACATCACACTCAAAAAATACATCCAATTTTCTATATTATCGTTCAAATAGAATCCTCTAACTGACCCCCAATTCTCCACCCAAAAAGTTAGTTTTTTAAAAACTAAACCCGCTGTTATAATATAGGATGCAATGAATAGTAAGCCAACTAAAGGCATCACATATTCTCTCCACTCAAAAGGCCTAATAAAATATAATGCTAACCAAACCATAGGAATAAGAAATGCATTATAGCTGTAAGCAATACTACTTAATAGAAGCCAACAAGTAGCATTAAAAACCTCAATTTTACAAGATTTATTCCTGTAAATTTTCATTAAATTTCCTATTGCTAGAACCGCAAAAAGATTAGCAATAGCAGGCAAAATAGCTTGGTGGACAGGAGACATCAATATTATTGTAATAGTATATATAAGTCCACATGAATAATTAGTTCTTTGAAAAAATACACTTTTATTAATAATTAAATTTATTTTAAATGCAGTGAAGAAAACAACAACAGCATAGATGCTGTATAGAAAAAATTTATTGAGATTAAAGTATGCTAACAAGGGCCAAAAGAAATGATAATTGTTATCATTAATCGAGTGATTTATTATTACCAAAATTAATGTTGACCATGATATTATAATAAAATAAATGGGGTTATTAGACTTAAGAAAGTTCAACATTAACACAAATTAATCATTAAAGGCATGAAAAAAAATGCACAGGTTTAATTATTTTATACTTTTGAGAAAAATAAATTATGAATTGGCTTTTAATTCCCATTAGAGATTTTTTAGTTTGGATGTTTGAAAATACTCTCGAACCTCTAGGAAATACTCCCAATGCAATTTTTTTCTTTGTTTTTCTAGGTGGAGGAATCTACTGGATGTTTTTACAAAAGAAGCTCAACAAAAATGCTGATGCTGATGCTGATCAAATCAAATAATTAGTTTTTCTTAATCATATCCTTGCCAATATCCCTCCTGTAATATTGTCCATTAAATTTAATTTTTTCAATATTGCTGTAAGATACTTTTAAAGCAGTCTCTATATTTTTTCCATAAGAAGTAACTGCAATCACCCTTCCTCCATTTGAAACGGTTTTATTATTTCTTACAACTGTGCCAGCATGAAATGCTACAGACTTTTCATCTAGCTCGCCAATTGTTATTTCTTTATCTTTTTCATATTTTTCTGGGTAACCTCCCGACACCATCATTACAGTAGTTGCAGATCTCAGGTCAATCTCAACATCTCTTTCGGACAAAGTGTCTGTAGCTATTCCATCGAAAAGCTCTAATATATCAGATTTTAATCTAGGCATAATAACTTCAGTCTCAGGATCGCCTAGCCTGCAGTTATATTCAATAACATAAGGATCACCCTTAACTGAAATCAGACCAAAAAAGATGAATCCAGAATAATCAATCCCCTCTTTTTTAAGGCCTTTTACTGTTGGTATAATCACTTGATTTTCTACTTTATCCATAAATTCTCTGTTAGCAAAAGGCACAGGGGATATAGCTCCCATTCCACCAGTATTTAATCCAATATCTCCCTCTCCAATTCTTTTGTAGTCTTTTGCTTCTGGTAATATTTTATAATTAACCCCGTCGGTAATAATAAAAGCACTAAGCTCGGTCCCATTTAAAAAATCCTCAATTAATACAGTTTCACTGGATGATCCAAACTGGCCACTAAGTAGTTTTTTTACTGCTTTTTTAGCCTCAGCTAAATCATCTTCTATAATAACACCTTTTCCAGCAGCCAGACCGTCTGCTTTTAGTACATATGGACCATCTTTTTGGTCTAAATAGTTTACAGCTTCTTCAATTTGATTTTTTTTAAAAGATTTAGATTTAGCGGTAGGAATTCTGTGCCTTTTCATAAAAGCTTTGGAAAAATCTTTACTTCCTTCAATTATTGCCCCTTCTTTTTTAGGTCCAATTACAGTAATATGGTTAAGTTTTTTAGTTTCTTCGAAATAGTCATGAATACCATTAACTAGAGGACCTTCAGGACCCACCACCACCACTTCTATTTGTTTCTGAACACAAAAGTTTCCTACCGCTTTGAAGTCGTTTATATCCATTGCTATATTTTCTGCAATTTCAGATGTACCAGCATTTCCAGGAGCAACGTATAGTTTTTCTAATTGAGAACTTTTACATATTTTCCAAGCCAGAGCATGTTCCCTTCCTCCAGAGCCTAACAATAATAGTTTCATAAAATACTTTTAACAAATGAACGCAATTTATAAACCTTTAAGGCAATTTTTTTTTAACAACTAAAGTTTGTTTTAAACAAACTATATTTGTATTATTAACATTAATCATTAAAAAATGAAAAACCTTAAACCGTTATACTTAGTTTTTTTTCTCTTTTGTTCTTTCATATCTAATGCTCAAAATAAAAAAATTTCGTTTCTAGTAAATGGAGTATGTGATATGTGTGAGGAGCGAATTGAAAATGCTCTTGATATTAAAGGAATTAGTTTTGCCTCTTGGAGCCCTGAAACAAAAATGTGCAATATCACATTTAATATTAAAAAAATATCAGAAAAAGAAATACACCAATTAATAGCTAAAATAGGCCACGATACACCTCAATGTAAAGCAACTGATGAAGCCTATAATAATTTACATCATTGTTGTCATTACAAAAGAACTGATAATATAGAGTGAGAACATTCATTTTATTGCTTGGCATATTAATTTCTAACTTATTCCTAAGTCAAGAAAAAAGTAACATTCAATATATTACTGGCATTGTGTTCGAAATAGTCAATCAAGACTCGCTTTCTCCACTTCCAGGTGTAAATGTTCGGTTTTCATTATCAACCTATGGAACTGCGTCTGATAAAAATGGATATTTCAAGCTTCCATATACATCATCAAATAAGCAACTTATTTTTAGTTATACAGGATTCCAAACAGATACCTTAGAAATAAAAAACAATCAACCACTTGAAATTGTAATGTCAGAAGGAAAAATTCTTGAAGACCTAGTAGTGGAATTCAAAAAAGGAGGCTACAGATTTTCTAAGATTGATCCAAGAAATGCTCATATCATTGGCCAAGATGAATTAAGAAAAGCAGCATGCTGTAACCTAGCAGAAAGTTTTGAAACGAATCCATCTATTGACGCGACTTTCACAGATGCAGTTACAGGAACCAAACAAATTCAAATGATGGGATTATCTGGTAAATATGTGCAAATGTTATCTAGCAATATACCTATTATAAGAGGAATTTCAATTTTAAATGGTTTAAAACAAATACCTGGTTCATTCATTCACGAAATAGCTGTTTCGAAAGGGTCTGGCTCTGTACTAAACGGTTATGAAAGCATGGTAGGCCAAATAAATATAAATTTAAAACAACCAGATAATGCAGAGAAACTACATTTAAACGTTTATCTTAATCAGGGTGGAAGAAGTGAGTACAATGCTTTTTTCTCAAAGAAATTTAGCAATAATTGGTCTACTACATTGCTAGCTCATTATGAAGACCAGCAAATAGTTAACGATAGAAATAAAGATGGATTTTTAGACAACCCACTAAGAAATGATTATGTTTTTCACAATCAGTGGAATTATAGGTCTAAACTCATTCATATGGAGTTAGGTGTTAATGGGGTGATAGGTAAGATAGAATCTGGGAAGAAACAGAAATGGTTTGATACGGCATTTCCGGGAATTTTACCAGATTATGGGGTAGACATGACTACCAATAAAATAAATGGATTTGCTAAAATTGGATACCTATTTCCCAATGATGATTTTAAAAGCATAGCACTTCAGTTTAGTAGCACCTACAATAATCAAAATGCTATAATTGGAATGTCAGATTATAAAGGCAAACAACTAAGCAGCTATTTGAATATCATTTATCAACAAGAGGTCGGCAAAAATAAAGAAGAAAACTTCTTTAAATTGGGGGCTAGTTGTCAATTAGATAGCGTGAATGAAATTTTAGTTCGTAGATATGAATATGACAACACCATTTCAGGATTATCTTTTAAGTGGCTTGAAATAGTTCCAGGTTTATATGGAGAATTTAACCATAATTCAGAAAAAATTGGAGTTATAGCCGGGTTAAGAGCTGATTACACTTCTTACTATAGAAAATATTTTTTAACCCCCCGAATTCACTTAAGATATTCTCCCAATACAGACCTAGCCTTCAAAATAATGGCTGGAAGTGGTAGAAGAACTCCTTTTATGATTATGGAAAATATTGGATTTTTGGCCAGTTCTAGAAAGTGGAACTTGAACTCTTATGGCCTTTTTGGATTAGGTCAGGAGTATTCTTGGAATTTTGGCGCTGCTATTTTAAAAGAATTCACTCTTTTCAGTAGAGAAGGCACCCTAACTATTGATGCTTATCATACTTTTTTTGAAAATCAGTTGGTAGTAGATTTGGATGAGTCTGCAAGAGAAGTTGATTTTTATGCATTGGAAGGGAAATCTTTTTCTAATTCATTTCAAGCGGAATTAAATTATAATTTTAACAGAAGGTGGTCTCTAAGAACTGCTTACAGGTTTTTAGATGTAAAAAAGCAATATCAAAGCGGACTAAAAGAAAAACCACTTTTATCTAAACACAGAGGCTTTGTAAATATTGCTTATTCATCTAGAAAACAAAACAAAAGTCAATGGAAAGTTGATTTAACAACCCAATTAATAGGTAGTCAAAGAATTCCATATACTGGAGATAATGAACTCCCTTTTCAACTAAACACAAGAACTGAAAACTTTTTAGTGACTAGTGGACAAATAACAAGAATTTTCAGTCCTAAAATTGACGCTTATTTAGGATTAGAAAATGCATTTAATTACACGCAATCTAATCCAATATTATCTTCGGAAAACCCTTATAGTGAGCATTTTGATAGTTCTTTGATTTGGGCTCCTATTTTTGGAAGAATGATTTATATAGGTTTTAGGTTTACACTAAAGGATTAAATGGAATAGGTCTAAAACAAAAACCTTTTTCTTTAAGAGCCTTTATTATAGGCAATAGAGATGATATAGTGAGAGATTTAAACTTGTCGTTATCGTGCATTACTATTATACTACCATTTCTAGCACTGCTGACCACATTATTTATTACTTTATTTGAGTTTAGTTTTAAGTCAAAATCTCCACTCACAACATCCCACATAATAATTTGAAATTTTTTCTTTAAACTTTTTAAAGACCCAATATTCAACTTTCCAAAGGGCGGCCGAAACAAATCACTGTTTATATTGCCAGTTGCCATATTTATATCATTTTGATAAAATACCTTGTCAACTTTCCAACCGTTTGGATGGGTCATAGAGTGATTACCAACACTATGGCCATTTTTTAATATTTTTTTATATAAAACGGGCTTTTTTATGACATTTTCACCTATACAGAAAAAAGTCGCTTTAATGTTCTCTTCTTCAAGAATGCTTAATATGTGCTCAGTTACAAGACTACTTGGGCCATCATCAAATGTCAAATAGATGTTGGGATTGCTGGTGGGAAACCTCCAAATTAATTCAGAAAACAAATATTGAATGATTAGCGGTGTTTTAACCCAATATTTCATTATTTAGCTCCACCGCCCCATAGCTGCGTGTAATAAACGGGAAACTTTTGTTGATTGCTAAAAAAGGCACTTTTTTCTCTGTAATTATTAATAAAAATATCTTTTATTTTAGCACAAACTTCATCATAAGAAGTCCCATCAAGCACTCCTTTGTTAGCAAATGAAACAAGCCCATACACGCTATTATTATCAGGATCAAACATTTTACTTCTATCCATTCCAGTTAAAGAGGCCTCTCTTAGCATCTCTACATTAAACATCGCTTTACCAAGTTCATTCCAAACAAAATCTAGATGTTTTTTATCCATTGAAGCAAAATGCTTAAGTCTTTGAAGTTGAAGATTTACAAGAGTTTTGCCCAATTCATTTCCTTTTGCAGTGTCACCAGCTTCATAATAATTGGAACATAAATAATAACAAATATCATCTGCTGGTACTTGCTCTTTCTCTACTGGCATTTCTTCAAAACACAAGTCTAATACCTCTACAGCTTCATCATATCTGTTTTCTGAAATTAACTGATCACTAAGCTTCATCATTTGTAATCGAAGATTTTGTACCATTCTCATAGTATAATAATCTACAAGCACACCCTCACCCTTCATATTACCCCAAATAAATCCAATACTGTCTGTTTCTTCATTTCTCTTTTGAAGTAGATACTTACCCTTAAGTAATTGTACCATTTTATTTATATTGGTCCCACCATTTCCTCCATATTCAATGGGAGATAACTTATAAGTTAA
>NTKH01000034.1 GCA_002457645.1 Bacteroidetes bacterium MED-G20 | reverse complement strand
CATTCCACCACCCATAGGAGGCATTGGTGCTTCATCTTCTGGTTCATCAGAAATCACACATTCAGTAGTTAACATCATTGATGCAATTGAGGCAGCGTTTTCCAAAGCACTTCGAGAAACTTTTGTTGGATCAATAACACCAGCTTTGTGTAATGATTCGTACTTATCAGTTCGAGCATTATAACCAAAATCTCCTTTTCCTTCTTTTACCTTTTGAACAATTACAGCCCCTTCTCCACCAGCATTTTCAACGATAGTTCTCAATGGATCTTCAATAGCTCTTTTGACTATTTTAATTCCAGTACATTCATCTTCGTTGTCTCCACTGTTTTCATCCAATGCAGCTGCAGCTCTAATATAACCTACGCCTCCACCTGGAATGATTCCTTCTTCTACAGCAGCTCTTGTAGCAGCTAATGCATCATCAACTCTATCTTTTTTCTCTTTCATTTCAACTTCCGTAGCAGCACCTACGTATAGAACTGCTACACCACCAGCTAATTTCGCTAGTCTTTCTTGTAGTTTTTCTTTGTCATAGTCTGAAGTAGTAGTTTCTATTTGGGCTTTTATTTGGTTGGTTCTAGCAAGAATATCATCTTTAGTACCTGCACCATTTACAAGAGTAGTATTGTCTTTGTCAATTTCTACTTTTTCACAAGTGCCAAGCATATCAATGGTAGTATTTTCCATTTTAAAACCTCTTTCTTCTGAAATTACAGTACCTCCAGTTAAAATAGCTATATCCTCTAACATGGCTTTTCTTCTATCTCCAAAACCAGGAGCTTTAACAGCAGCTATTTTTAAAGAACCTCTGATTTTATTAACAACTAAAGTTGCTAATGCTTCACCATCAACATCTTCCGCAATGATTAATAAGGGTTTTCCAGTTTGAGCAACTGGTTCTAAAACTGGAAGAAGATCTTTCATATTAGAAATTTTCTTATCATAAATTAATATGTAAGGAGTTTCAAGGTCAGCTATCATTTTCTCAGCATTTGTTACAAAATATGGAGATAAGTAACCTCTGTCAAACTGCATACCTTCCACGGTTTTTACTTCCGTTTCAGTACCTTTGGCTTCTTCCACAGTGATTACACCATCTTTTCCAACAACTTTCATTGCTTCAGCAATAAGTGAACCAATAGATTGGTCATTATTGGCAGATATTGATGCTACTTGCTTTATTTTATCGTTGTCAGAACCAACTTCTTTTGAAAGTTTTTTTAGTTCTTCAATTACAGTGGCAACTGCTTTATCAATTCCTCTTTTCAGATCCATAGGATTTGCTCCTGCAGCTACATTTTTAAGTCCAGTATTAATAATACCTTGAGCAAGTACCGTAGCAGTGGTGGTTCCATCACCAGCTGAGTCATTGGTTTTAGAAGCAACTTCTTTAACCATTTGAGCTCCCATATTTTCAACAGGATCTTTTAGTTCTATTTCTTTTGCTACTGTAACACCATCTTTAGTTATTTGGGGGGCTCCAAACTTTTTATCTATAACAACGTTTCTTCCCTTGGGACCTAATGTTGCTTTTACAGCATTTGCAAGTTCATCAACTCCTTTTTTAAGTCGATCTCTTGCTTCTACGTCAAAAACTATTTCTTTAGCCATTTTAATTTAATTTAATTTATTTAACAATTGCAAAAATGTCACTTTCTCTCATTATAAGATAATCGTTTCCATCAATTTTAATTTCAGTACCGCTATATTGACCATATAATACGGTATCACCTTCTTTTACTGTAACAGGTTCATCTTTTTTGCCGCTTCCTGCAGCAATTACTTTTCCTTTTTTTGGTTTTTCTTTTGCCGTATCTGGAATTATGATTCCACCAGCAGTTTTTTCTTCTGCAGCAGCTGGTTCAATAATTACTCTATCAGCAAGTGGTTTTACATTTATTGACATTGTTTTGGTTTTATTTGTTTTTATTACATAATTAGCACATTTTGTGCCATAAAACTTTAAGAATTAAATTAAAGCCAATTTGACTTAAATTAAATTTAAAAATGACATCCTGACATTTTTTTAATTAGGTAAGTCAGATGGAATATTTATTGGCTCATTTGAAGAAGGCAAACTTATACCTTCATTTTTATCTATGTCAGTAGAGATTTCATTATTTCCACCCCCAAAATTAAAAGCAGCTAATAAACTTAAAAACCCCATGATGGCTGCAAGCGTCCAAGTAGCTTTTTCTATAGTTTCTGTGGATTGAGCTACGCCTCCTAACTGGCTAGCATTTCCAAATGAAGAATCTAAACCCCCTCCTTTAGAATTTTGAAGAAGAACAATACCTATTAGCAATATGGCTGCTAATGTTGATAATATCATTAATAAAGTTGCCATGATTATGGTTGTGTTTTTTGATTTATGTAATTTATTCGGCTTGCAAAGAAAACTTTTTTTTCTGGATTAGACAACATCAATTGCTCATAAATTGTAATTGCCTTAGGATAATTGCCTTGTTTCACATAAATTTCTGCTAGAGTTTCTGTGTTCATTTTATTATTTTCTTTAAGACTTTCTTTAGCAGCTTTTGATCCAGAGTAAAAACTTTCCTTCTTTTTTAATATTTTCCTCTCATTAAGATTCTTAATAATGGAATCAATATCAGTCTCATTACGGTCATGATTATTGCGTCCCGTAAGCCACTTTTCAAATGACATAACATCTGTTTCAGAAACTATTTGTGTAATTTCTTTGTTATTATGAGAGTCTAAAAGTTCTAAGTCATTAATTATTTGATTTTGAATTAGATCTCCATAAATATTTTTTTCTAATTCATTGATGTCATTATCTAATTTTTTTGGTTTTATTTTTTCTTTATGTTTTGATGTAGTTTTGCTGTGAATCAAATCATAAAGAAGTGTTCGGTCTGGTATTCTAAGAGCAGTACTATTTAATGTTTTTTCAAAACCAATTCTTTCTTGCTCATGAAGTATTTTTGTAAGTAAAAGGAAACAGAAACTTGAAGACGGATATTTTAAGGTCAAATCAAAGAAATAAGATAGTTCTTTGTCATTAACTTTGGAAGGGTTTTCAATAAGTGAAGTTATATTTCTAATTTCATGATTTACCATTCTCCGCCAAATATTTTATCATAAATATCTTGTGTTATTTGATAATTTAAATTTTCTACAAGGTTTTCTTCAATAGAACTAAAATCATTATCAGAATTGTAGTCAACAAATGCGCTAAAAGGAGATTTATTAAGGCCTATGGAATCATTATTTTTATAATAAGTATCAATTGAAACAATCATTTTGAGCCTATTTTGAGCAGCAGTTTCGCTACCAGCTTGAATATTAACAGGTGTAATATTATAATTTTTAATATTTCCAGATATTTGTAAATCACCATTATTATCAACTAAATCAAGTTTGGTTTGAGATTGCATAATATCCCTTAAACTTTCCGTAAAAGAAGCGCCTAAAAATGGTCCGCCAATAGCACTTTTATTTTGAAAATAATCTACTTGTACGGTTTTAGCATCAATTTCTTTGGTTTCTGAACCTCCAGATTTAAAGCTAAATTGTGGTAAAGAACAAGAACTTAAAATAAACGATATTAATATTATTTGGAAATAATTCATTTTATTTTAATATTTCAAATTCTTTAATTTTTCTGTAAAGTGTTCTTTCAGAAATTCCCAACTCTTTTGCGGCATTTTTTCTTTTACCATTGTGTTTTTGGAGTGCTTTTTTAATCAATTCTTTTTCTCTTTCTTCAAGTGATAGCGATTCTTCAATTTCTACACTTTCTTGGAAAGAAATATTGTAGGAAGAATCTGGCTGTCTCGCTGTTTTTTCTTCAAATGGTACAGGATGATTACTAGAGCTATCAAAATTCGATTCATTATCAAATGTATTAGAACTTTTCAGCTTAGTAATGAGTTCATTTTTTTCGTTATTAGAAAGATTATTATTGTTGAGTAGGTCTACAATTACTCTTTTCATCTCTGTAACGTCTTGCTTCATTTCAAAAAGAACCTTGTATAAGATATCTCTTTCAGAAATTTGTTCATTTTCTTTTTTTCCATCAATCACCATTGGTAAATTCCTGTTGCTATCTATATCTGGTAAATATTTACTTAATATTAAATCGCTAACATCCCTAGATTTTTCTATCACAGAAATTTGTTCTGCAACATTTTTTAGTTGTCTGATATTGCCTGGCCAAGAATATTTTTCTAAAGAATTCACAGCCTCAGATTGAAGTCTTATTCCAGGCATTCTGTATTTTTCTGCAAAGTCTGCTGAAAATTTTCTAAATAGAAGATGAATATCGTTTTTTCTTTCTCTTAGAGGAGCCAAGTATATTGGCACAGTACTAAGCCTGTAAAATAAATCTTCTCTGAATTTACCACTTTGTATGGCTTTTTGGACATTTTCATTAGTTGCTGCAATAATTCTAACATCTGTTTTTTTAACTTTTGAAGCGCCAACTTTCATATATTCTCCAGTTTCTAAAACTCTCAGTAGTCTAACTTGAGTTGGTAAAGGAAGTTCTGCAACTTCATCTAAAAAAATAGTACCTCCATCAGCTACTTCAAAATATCCTTTTCTACTATCCGTAGCGCCTGTAAAAGCTCCTTTCTCATGACCAAAAAGTTCAGAATCAATGGTTCCTTCCGGTATTGCTCCACAGTTAACGGCAATGTATTCATGATGTTTTCTGGAGCTGTAGTGATGAATTATTTTTGGCATATTTTCTTTTCCGGTACCACTCTCGCCAGTTATTAATACTGTAATATCTGTTGGAGCTACCTGAACGGCCACGTCCAATGCTCTATTTAGAACTTCTGAATTACCTATTATACCAAATCTATTTTTTACAGTTTGTAAACTCATATCAAACAATTTTCCCTATTAGTGTAGCTGAAGTACATTTTTCAATCAGCACATTAACATATGTACCTATTGTAGCGTTCTCTCTTGGAAAAACAACTTTATGATTTTCACTATTTCTTCCTCTAAAATCTAAATCTGATTTTTTTGAAACTCCGTCAATCAAAACCTCCATTACTTTGCCTACACAAGAATTATTACTTAAAATAGAGTGCTCTCTTTGTAAATCAATGACCCTTTGCAAACGCGTTCTTTTAATTTTTTCTGGGACATTATCTTCATATTTTCTTTCTGCAAGTGTTTTTGGCCTTTCAGAATAGAAAAACATGTAAGAAAAATCAAATTTTACTTTTTTCATTAAACTAAGAGTATCCTTAAAGTCTTCTTGTGATTCATCACAAAATCCTGTTATAATATCTGTTGAAATAGCACAGTCAGGTATGATTTTTCTAATAGATTGGATTCTATCTAAATACCATTCCCTAGTATAACCTCGATTCATTTTTTTTAGAATTTTAGAACTTCCTGATTGAACAGGTAAATGAATATAATTACAAATGTTTTTGTGTTTATTCATTGTATGAATAACATCATCAGTCATATCCTTAGGATGAGAAGTAGAAAATCTGATCCTCAAATCACTGGCAACTAGTGCTACCATTTCTAGAAGTTCTGAAAAATTAGTTGTCGGATTACTTTCTTCAATTTTCTCTCCTTTTTTATTAATATTCCATCTGTAACTATCAACGTTTTGGCCTAAAAGTGTGACCTCTTTATATCCTTGATCGTATAATTGTTTGGCTTCTGCAACAATGGTTAGTGGGCTTCTGCTTCTTTCTCTACCTCTAGTAAACGGAACAACACAAAAAGAACACATATTATCACAGCCTCTCATTATGGAAATAAATCCAGATACTCCATTATTGTCTAATCTTACTGGGCTAATGTCAGCATAAGTTTCTTCTCTTGATAAGAGTACGTTTACACTTTTTTGCCCTCCTTCAACTTCTTGAATTAAGTTTGGTAAATCTCTGTAAGCATCTGGCCCTACTACTAAATCAACCAGTTTTTCTTGTTCTAGCAATGATTCTTTCATCCTTTCGGCCATGCAACCTAACATTCCTACAATTAATTTAGGATTATTTTTTTTAATTTTATTAAATGATTTGAGTCTTGTTCTGACTGTTGTTTCTGCTTTCTCTCTTATAGAACATGTATTTAATAGAATTAAGTCGGATTCTAGGAAGTTTCTTGTGGTCTGATATCCGTGTTTATCTAGAATAGAAGCAACAATTTCACTATCTGAGAAATTCATTTGGCAACCATAACTTTCTAGGTATAGTTTTTTTAAATTTCTTTTTTTACTTTTTTTAATTGTCGGATTTCCCTGCCTTTCTTCAACTATAATTTTATCCATTGTTTTTCCGTAATATTATACAAAGGTAATTCAAATCTGTTAACTGCCATAATGACAGTGTTAAATATTATTAATTTTTATGATTTATTTAAAAAATAATCTAAATGATTTAATAAACTGTATTGCCGAATAAACGATATTTTTCTTTCTTTGCATTCCTTTAATGATTGTAAAATTGATTTTCAAATGAGTAATCTTGTAATAGTAGAGTCCCCCGCAAAAGCAAAAACCATAGAGGGTTTTTTAGGAAGTGAATTTGTAGTAAAATCATGTTATGGTCATATAAGAGAACTTCCTAGAAAAGGGGATCCTATAGATATTGAAAATGATTTTAATCCAACTTATGTTGTTCCACAAGACAAGAAAAAAGTGGTGAATGAATTAAAAAGTATAGCAAAAAAATGTAAAACGGTTTGGTTAGCCACTGATGAAGATAGAGAGGGAGAAGCCATTTCTTGGCACTTATTACATGCTTTAAATTTAGATATTTCCGAAACAAAAAGAATTACATTTAATGAAATTACTAAAAAGGCAGTTCTTAAAGCTGTTGATTCACCAAGGGATATCAATGATAATCTTGTTAACTCTCAACAAGCCCGCAGAATTTTAGATAGAATAGTTGGTTTTGAACTATCCCCTGTCCTTTGGAGAAAGGTAAGGCCAAGTCTTTCTGCCGGAAGAGTACAGTCAGTTACGGTTAAATTAATTGTTGAAAGAGAAAATAAAATTCAGAACCACAAGCCAGTAGAGACATATAAAGTTGTTGGAAATTTTAGTTCTAAAGGAATCAATTTTAAAGCAGAATTAGTATCTAATTTCTCTTCATATTCTGATGCTAAAAACTTTTTAGAATTGGCCAAAGGAAAACAGTTTTCAGTAAAGAAAATTACACAAAAACCTGGTAAAAGAACTCCTTCTGCACCATTTATTACTTCAACATTGCAGCAAGAAGCTAGTAGAGTTTTAGGGTTTAATGTCTCAAGAACTATGTCTGTAGCTCAAAGACTTTACGAATCTGGAAGAATAACCTACATGAGAACGGATTCTGTAAGTTTATCTATGGATGCAATGGGTGCTATTCAAAAACAAATTGAAAAAGATTATGGTTCTCATTATTGTAATCCTAGAAAGTACCAAAATAAAAATAAATCTGCTCAAGAAGCTCACGAAGCTATAAGACCAACTAACTTCTCAGTAAGTTCGTTAAATGATTCCTCACCTGAGGATAAGTTATATTCATTAATTTGGAGAAAAACCATGGCCTCTCAAATGAGTGATGCAGAAATTGAGAGAACTACTATTGAGATTGGACATCAAGAACAAAAACAAAACTTCAATACAGTTGGAGAAGTTGTTAAGTTCGATGGATTCTTAAAAGTTTACAATACATCTGCTTCGGATAGTAAAAGTGATCAATTACCAGATGTTTCTAAAGATGAAATATTAATTTGTAATGAGATTTCAGCAACTCAAAAATTCTCTAGACCTTCTGCAAGGTATACCGAAGCTTCTCTAGTTAAAAAGTTAGAGGAACTTGGTATTGGAAGACCTTCCACTTATGCTCCTACCATTAAAACTATTCAGGATAGAGGATATGTTGAAAACAAAGATCTTGAAGGCAAATCTAGGGCTATCTCACAGCTTATTTTGGTTAAAAATGAATTAAAAGAAGTTAGTTTAAACGAGAATTTTGGAGCTGACAGAAAAAAATTATTTCCAACCACCACTGGGGAAGTAGTGAATGAGTTTTTAAATCAACATTTTAAAGACATTATGGATTATAATTTTACTGCTGAGGTTGAAAAAGAACTAGATTCTATTGCAAAGGGAGAGCTGCAATGGACAAAAATGTTGTCTAACTTTTATTCACCTTTTCATAAAAACATTCTTCATACTCAAGAAAATGCCGAAAGAGCAAATGGTGAAAGATTATTGGGAAATGAACCAGAAACTGGGGAGCCAGTTTTTGTAAAATTGGGAAAGTATGGGCCCATTGCACAGATAGGTGATACTGCAGATGAAACCAAAAAACCAAAATTTGCCAGTTTAAAGGCTGATCAGCATATAAAAACCATTTCTCTTGAAGAAGCTCTAAAATTATTCAATTATCCTAAAAGCTTAGGCGAACATGACAATGTTGAAGTTATTATCAAAGTAGGTCGCTTTGGCCCCTATATCCAATTTGGAACTGAAAATGTATCCATTCCTAATGGGATTGATCCTGAGGAAGTTTTGCTAAATGGTGCTGTAGATTTAATTAATGAAAAAAGAAAAGCCAATGCTCCAGTTGCAGAGTATGAAAATTTACCCGTCTCTAAAGG
Source organism: Bacteroidetes bacterium MED-G20 (assembly GCA_002457645.1). Taxonomy (GTDB): domain Bacteria; phylum Bacteroidota; class Bacteroidia; order Flavobacteriales_D; family Parvicellaceae; genus MED-G20. The sequence goes on along the minus strand of NTKH01000034.1, from coordinate 7,928 downwards.
AAAAGGAAGATTTGGACCATTTATCAAATGGAACGATTTATTTATAAATGTCAATAAGAAGTATGATTTTGACAACCTCTCCGATGATAATATTGTAGAACTCATTGAGGAAAAGAAGAAAAAGGAAAGAGAAAAAATGATTCATAATTGGGAGGAGGAGGGTATCTCTGTCCAAAAGGGTAGGTGGGGAAAATTCTTTGTGATTTCTGGTAAAAAGAAAAAACAATTGGCTCCTTCAAAAGATCCGATAAAAATGACCTTGGAAGAGGCCAAAACCTTTCTAAAAGCCAAATAAATGGATCTTGGTATTTATTTTAAACCTATAAAAAAAATAGAGTCTTCTAAAAACACAATTGGTTCAATTATTGACGCTTTTAATTTTCAATTTCCAGATTGGCAATCTTCAGATATTGTGTTTCTTACAGTTCATGAAAGTAGGGGTTCTTCTATTTTAAATAATGATGAAATAGATCATTTATCAGTTAGAGAAAACCTTTATAATTTTAAATGGGAAGGTAATTTGAAAATTGCTGATCTTGGAATTTTAAAAGCAGGTGCTCAAATTAAAGATACTTATTCAGCTTTATCGGAAATCACCTATGAAATTCAAAAAAAAGGTAAGCTATTAATTGTGTTAGGTGGTTCTCAGGATTTAACATATGCTAATTATTTAGGCTATGAAAAATTAGAACAACCAATTAACTTAACATGTATTGATCAGAGTTTTGATGTTGTTTTAGATCAAGAAGATCAAGTATCATCTGATAATTATATTAATCATTTACTTTTACATAAGCCCAACATATTATTTAATTTTTCAATTTTAGGATGTCAACAGTTTTATATAGGTGCTGAAGACTTAAGATTTTTTGATGACCTTTTTTTTGATTATTTAAGATTAGGAGAACTTCAAAAAGACATTTCAAAAGCTGAGCCTATTTTAAGAAATACAGATTTATTAAGCGTCGATTTATCTTCTTTAAGGTACTCTGAATTTAAAAGTGCTATAAAAAATAGTCCTAATGGCTTATTTGGTAATGAGATTTGTCAAATGATGAAATATGCCGGAATTAGTGATAAAATTTCAAGTGTTGGCTTTTACAACTTAAAATCTGGTAATTTAAGTGAAGTTGACAGTGAGTTAATAGCGCAATCATTATTTTTTGTTATTCTGGGATATTCTCTAAGAAAACATGATTATCCTTTTGGAAACAAAAAAGAGCTTATTAAATATTCAGTTTTTAATGAAGATTCTAATCAAAATCTTATTTTTCACAAAAGCTCTAAATCTGATAGATGGTGGTTGGAAGTCCCTTATCCTCCAAGCAAAGATTTCAAATTTGAACGTCATCATTTAATTCCTTGTAATCACGAAGATTACGAAATTGCTCAAAAAGGGATTATTCCAGATTTGTGGTGGAAGACCTACAGGAAACTAAATTGATTTAATTTTTTATCTTTACCAGCTAATTTTTTGTATTTTTGTGGATTATGTTAATACACAAAACATACCTATAGATGCGTAATTAACTGATATACAGTTTAATAAATGAAGAAATTTATATTTTATATTGCAATTATTTTATCCACCGCGAATATCTATTCTCAGCAAGATTATCAAATCACGCACTATATGTTTGATAATTTATCTTTCAATCCTGGTTATGCGGGAATGAATAAAAATATTTGCGCTACTATGATTGGTCGTCAACAGTGGTCTGGTTTTGCGGGCAGTCCTACAACTGCTCTAGTAAATATTCATGCACCAGTAAGTATGTTAAGAGGAGGATTAGGACTTACATATGTTTCAGATCAATTAGGGTTTGAAAAGAATAGTGTTGCCAGATTAAATTATTCTTATCATTTAAGTCTTGGGTCTGGTAAGTTAGGAATCGGTCTTAGTGCTGGAATTATTCAAAAAAGTATTGATGCACTTTGGAAAACACCATCAGGAAATCCTTGGTCACAAGACAATTCAATTAAGGGACAAACTATGTCAGGAACAGTTCCTGATATTAATATTGGTTTATTTTACAAAACTAGGGAGTTGTACTTTGGTTTTTCAACAACTCATCTCGGAGGGTTTAATATGGAAGACTTAAATATTCAAAATGTTCATCATTATTGGATAACTGCTGGATATGATTACGAACTGAACACAGATTTAAAAATAAGACCAAGTATACTTATCAAATCCGATGCTTCGTCTTCTATAATGGATTTGAATATAAATGCATTATTTAAAAATATGTTATGGGCTGGTTTAACCTACAGGTTTGGAGACGAGATAGCTCCAATGCTTGGTTACCAACACCCTTTTACAGATGGAAGCATGTTAAGAGTAGGATACGCTTATGGTATAACCACAAGTGTTATTGGTAATTACAGTAATGGTTCTCATGATTTGATGTTGAGTTATTGTTTTAAGTTAGCTAAACCTGCTCCAGTTGAAAAATCTAAAAACCCAAGATTTTTATAATTAAATGAAACTATTTAAATCAAATATCGTTACAAGAATTCCATCAGATAACATTTTGGAAAGAATAAAGATAAAAAGCTTAAGTATGAAAAAATTATTATACTTCACTATTGTTGTATCGCTTATGTTTAGCTGTACAACTCAATCTAGTCATGGTCATTTAATTGGCGCTTTTGGCAGACCAGTTTGGTATCAAACCGATCCTTACGGAATGTTATATATACCTGCTGGTGCGTTCAATATGGGTCAGAGCGACCAAGATGTTCCTTTGACTCATTATAACGAAACTAAAACAGTTTCTGTTGCTGCGTTTTACATGGATCAAACTGAAATCACTAACAATGAGTATCGTCAGTTTGTGAACTGGGTGAAAGATTCTACTGCTATGAGAATATTAGGTGAAGAATTTCCAGAAGACTTTTTAATTCCTACTTATGATGATGAATTGGAAGAGAAAGATCAAACAGATTGGCAGTTAAATTGGAACGCAAAGTTTAACTATATTTCATATAATCCTGCCAAAGGAGATAATTCAGAATATGCTCCCTTATTGGCCCAAATGTTTTTAGGTGAAAGTGAGCGTTTTTATCAAAGAAAAGAAATTGATACTAGAAAATTAATGTTTGAATATTACTGGGTAGATTTACAAGAAGCTGCTAAAAAGGGAAGACCATTAGTAAAAAGAATCTCCAATTCTGAAGCTGATCAAGATGATGAACACAGGGTTAAAATGAAAAATCCTGATTTAGCATTTCCGATTGATCCTGGACAAGTAAGTGGAAGAGATTTAAATTTAGGATTCAGAAACAGTAAAGGTCAGAATAACTCTATTAGAGGCCATGAAGACCGTTCAAGATTTATAATTAAAGAAGTCATCAATGTATATCCAGATACTTTGTGTTGGATTCACGATTTTACATATGCTAATAACGATTACATGACCAATATGTATTTTTGGCATCCTGCTTACGATGAGTATCCAGTAGTTGGTGTGACGTGGCAACAGTGTAACGCATTCAATGTTTGGAGAACCCAATTGTTAAATTCTTGGAGAAAATCAAACTATGAAGCCTATGTTCAAGATTTTAGACTCCCTAGTGAAACAGAATGGGAGTATTCTGCTAGAGGAGGTTTAGATAATAATCCTTATCCTTGGGGCGGCCCTTACATTAGAAATTCAAGAGGTTGTTTTCTTGGCAATTTTAAACCTCTGAGAGGAAGGTATATGGAAGATGGTGGTTTTAAGACTGTTAAAGCCAGTTCGTACCATCCTAATGACTTTGGATTATACTGTATGGCTGGAAATGTTGCTGAGTGGTGTAGAACTGCTTTTGACGAGTCAACGTACGAATATGGACATGATATGAACACCGAATATACTTACAATGCCCTTGATCACGATCCACCCTCCATGAAAAGAAAAGTTGTAAGAGGAGGTTCTTGGAAAGATATTGGATATTATCTACAATGCGGAACCAGAACTTTTGAATATCAAGATACTGCCAAAAGTTACATTGGGTTTAGAAGTGTCATGAATTATTTAGGTAGAGGTGGTCCAAATCGTGAGGGTGATTTTTAACATTTTAATAATAAGCCATTAATAAATCAAGTTTATTATATTTATAATATTAACAAAAAATAAAAACAATAAAAATTTAAAATTATGAGTTCAGGAGATAGTTTTTTTGAAAGTAAGAAGTTTAAAACAATAATGAAATATGTGTACGGTTACGGTGGTGCAATTGTTATTATTGGAGCGATGTTTAAAATCCAACATTGGCCTGGGGCAACAATTATGTTAATTGGTGGTTTGGGAATTGAAGCTGTTATTTTTATGTTATCTGCACACGAACCATTACATGAAGAATTAGATTGGACCATTGCTTATCCTGAATTGGCTTTAGGTCATGGAGATGACGATGATTCTCATGCTGAACTACCTGATAAAAGTGATGAATCTGTAGTGGAACAGTTGGATAATATGTTAGCTAAAGCTAAAATTGAGCCAGAATTAATTGAAAGTTTGGGCTCAGGAATGAGAAATTTAAGTGATAATGCTGGAAAATTAAGCGACATTAGTTCTGCTTCTGATGCTACCAATGAATATGTAGAAAACCTTAAAGGAGCTACTGAGAAAGTTGGAGAGTTGAGTGGTGCATATGAAAAAGCATCCTCTGAAGTTTCTGAAAAAGCTGGCGTATTAGGAGATGCTTATTCTAAAGCAGCTAGTTCTATAGAGGAAGTTGCTAGTATGTCTGGAAGTGAATCTAACTTTGGGGAACAACTAGATAAAGTATCTAGTAATTTATCACAGCTCAATAACTTATATGAAATGCAATTAGAAGGTGTTTCTTCTCTTTCTAAAGCAAGTGAAGATATGTCCTCAGGCATTACAAGTATTGTTAACAACCTACAATCGTCAGTCGAAGATACTCAGAGATATAAAGATACCATGTCAGATTTAACTTCTAATCTTGCAGCGTTAAATTCTGTCTATGGAAATATGCTTTCTGCAATGAATGTAAACAAATAATTATTTATTAATAATCATTAAAAATAAAATTTGAATTATGGGTGGAGGTAAGGAAACGCCAAGACAAAAAATGGTCGGTTTAATGTACTTAGTACTCATGGCTTTATTAGCTATGAATGTATCTAAGGAAATCATTAATGCATTTGTAACTCTAAATAATAAATTAGAAAGTAGTATTGAGCAAGTGGAATCTTTCAATACTGGTTTATCAGATGAGTTCGCTACTAAATTGGCTACCTTAAAAGCTACTGGTGCACCAAGAGAAGAGCTTGAAAGAGTGGAATTTCATAAAAACACCAATGATTCTATTGTTTCTCTTACAAGACACATGTGTAACGATTTGGTGAAGAGAAATCTTTTTTTACTAATTTCAGCTGCAGATCCTAGCATAACATTTGAAGAATTTGACGGAATTGAAGATGCCATTGTTAAAGATGATGCAGATGCTAAAGCCAAATTAAAAGCTCTTGTAGATAGGGTAAATGGTTTAGGTCTAATTGCAGTAGATGAACATCATGAATTGCATGGTGAAGAGACTGATCATGATGAATTTCATAACCCATTGTTTCATATTGATGAGCTTGGATATATTCACATTAGAGATCTTTCTACTTATTCTAAAAAAGATGATTATGACACACCTACTAGGCTGTTAGCAGGCCCAAGTTTTGAAGAAATTGCTCCTGAAGGATTAGAGCTCATGGAAAATTTACATCACTATAGAAATGATTTAATTGCATTAATTGCCAACCATGCAAGTGATACTTTAGAGGGTGGTATTGTATACCAATACGAGTTTGATACATCATTAATACAAGATCCTGATTTTTTAATTACTGAAGGAGACAGAAAGGCATTTGAAAAACTGGTAGATTCAGTGATTAAATTTGAAATCGATGAACACAAATTAGATCCTGCTGATGCAGAGGCCGTAAGAAATATTTATACCAGAATGACGATTCCTAAGAAGGTAATGAATCATGGTGAAGAATATCCATGGATATTTGGTCAGTTTGATCATGCTCCTATAGTTGCAGCTTCTGCTGTAATGACTTCTGTACGATCTGATGTATTGCAAGTACAAACATTGGCTTCTCAATTAGTTAGTTCTAGGGTAAAAGTACAATCATTTAATTTTAATAAGATTGATCCATTGGCTTTCTCATCCACTAGTTATATCAATCAAGGTGATTCTTTGGGGCTAAGAGTAATGATTGCTGCCTATGATTCTTCTGAAGCAATGGAACTTAAATATTGGGTAGACGATACAGCTCAGCTATCTAAAAGTGAATCGGAACGAGATCTAGATAAAATGGAAACTTTTAAAGGAAGAGCTGGTCAAAGTGTTGGTATAACAGGTTCTGTTGGTGACCATATTTTAGCTGGTTTTATTGCAGTGAAAGAAAAAGGTGTTAAAAAATGGAAACCTTGGAAATTTAATTATTCTGTTGGTGCTCCCAATGCTGCTATTTCAGCTGCAGATTTACAGGTACTTTATTTGAACTGGAACAACAGAATAAGAGTTTCTGCATCAGGATATAAACCTGAATCTATTAAACTTATTGGTAAAGGTTGTTCTGTTAAAGGTCCAGATAGTAAAGGATATTATACCGCCAATGTAACCAATGTAAGAGCGAAAGAAGCTAAGTTAATTGTTACTGGAATTGATGATAAAGGAAAAAGCAATGAATTAGCTAATGAAACTTTTAGGATTTTTCCTCTACCTAAACCAACTGCTTACTTTGCCGGAAAGGCAGGAGGAAATCTTAAAAAAGTTAATGCAGTTAGTTATTCAACTATTGCAGCTAAGCTTGGAGACAGTCCATTAAACGTACCTTACGAAGTAGTTGGGTTTTCAATGTATACTACTAAAAATGGTTCTCCAATTACTTACAAATCCAAAAATAATCGTTTAACAACTCCTATGAAACAAGCTATTAGAAAAATCCCTAAAGGTGGTAATTTAACTTTTACAGCAGTTGATGTTAAAGGGCCAAGTGGTAAGGTAAAAAGGTTGGAAAGTGGTATTGTAATTAAACTCATATAGTCATGAAAAAAATAATTTACATATTATCTATTAATTTAATTGTTGGTTCAATTTCTGCTCAATTGCCTGGTTCAGGAATTAGTGTAGAGTCTAACGTACTGGATGGTGTCTACATACAAGAGCATATCCCCACTAAAAGAGTAGTTTCATATGCTCATCTAAGGGAAGCAGACGTTATGTGGGCAAAACGTATATGGAGAGTAATTGATCTCAAAGAAAAAATGAATCAAAAGCTTTATTTTCCGTTAGAAAAGCAAAACGATAGAATATCACTTTATGAAGTTATCAGGTATGGAGCCCTAACGGAAGGTTCTCTTACGGTATATGATTTAGGTGGAATTGAACTTGATGATAAATTTAGATTTCCAGTTAAGCCAGAAAATGGAAATATTAATGATCCAGATTTCAGAACCCTTTTAACAAGTAAGTTTGGTATTGAAACGCAGAAAGATTCTATTGGAATAGATGAATTCGGTGAAGAAGGCCCTGTTCTTGATGATGCTGGTGATCCAATTAAAGTTAATACCATTGAACCTTATACAAGCAGAGATATTATAAGATATGAACTTAAGGAAGACTGGTTTTTTGACAAACAAAGGTCGGTTTTAGATGTTCGAATAATTGGAATATCACCTGTAGTATTCTCGAAAAATCCAGAGACTCTAGAAGTTGACGGTCTCAAAAATCTTTTCTGGTTGTATTTTCCAGAGTGCAGATATGTTTTCCAAAACTTTTTTGTATTCAATAATGCTAACGATTCGCAAAGAATGAGTTTTGATGATTTATTCTGGAAAAGAGAATTTTCTTCTTACATTAAGAAAGAAAGTAATGTCTATGATAGAGCTATTTCTCCTAACTGGGATGGATTA
>NTKH01000033.1 GCA_002457645.1 Bacteroidetes bacterium MED-G20 | reverse complement strand
GTGCCATTCGAACCATAGTATCATAAACAGAAGAATCTCCATGTGGATGATATTTTCCTAACACATCTCCAACTATTCTAGCAGATTTTCTAAATGAACTATTTGATCATACACCAAGCTCAAGCATTCCAAATAACACTCTTCTGTGAACTGGTTTTAAACCATCTCTTACATCTGGTAAAGCTCTTGAAACTATTACTGACATTGAATAATCAATGTAAGCAGTTTTCATTTCATCTTCAATACTAACTGGTATGATTCTTTCACCTCTTTCTTCGCTCATTTTAAAATAATTTTAATTATAAACGAAAGTATCATTTCTTTACTGACAAAAACACTATCAACAATAAAGATTTATCCACAAAAACATGTGCGAAATACAAATATTATGAACAATTAACAAAAATGATGTTGATTAAATTTGAAACAGTTGTTTTAATTGTGAAAAACAATATTAATTTTGAAGAATATGGATGCTAAATTTTCACCTAGAGTTAAAGAAGTTATTAGTTACAGCCGTGAGGAAGCCTTAAGATTAGGACATGATTATATTGGAGTTGAGCACTTACTTTTGGGAATTATAAGAGAGGGAGAAGGAATTGCCATGAGAATGATAACTTCTTCTGGAATCAACTCTAAAGATTTGAGAAAAAAATTAGAGTCAAAGTTAGATTCTGGACAACTAACGGAAATTAAAAATTCTGGAAACATTCCTTTGTTAAAGCAAGCTGAAAAAGTTCTTAAAATTACTTACCTAGAAGCTAAACTTTTTAAAAGTAATATGATCGGTACAGAACACCTATTACTGTCTATCCTAAAAGAAGATAACAATATCGCATCATCTTTACTAAAAGAATATAATTTAAATTACGACTCTGTTAAAGAAGAACTAGATATAATGACAGAATCTGGTTATAAACCTGAAATATATCCAGAATCTAAAATACCTGAATCTGCAGATGAAAATGATGAAGAAAAAGAAGAAAGTTTCTCTTCAAGTTCATCCAAAAAAACATCCGATAGTAAATCTAAAACACCTGTATTAGATAATTTTGGAAGGGACTTAACCAAGTTTGCTGAAGATGATAAACTTGATCCAATTGTTGGTCGTGAAAAAGAAATCGAAAGAGTATCTCAAATTCTATCCAGAAGAAAAAAGAATAATCCATTACTTATTGGAGAACCTGGTGTAGGTAAATCAGCAATTGCTGAAGGACTTGCTCTTAGAATAACAGAAAGAAATGTCTCAAGAGTACTTTTTAACAAAAGAATAATTTCTCTTGACCTAGCTTCCTTGGTAGCTGGAACCAAATATAGAGGACAATTTGAAGAAAGAATGAAAGCAGTTATGAATGAATTGGAAAAATCTCCAGATATTATACTCTTTATTGATGAAATTCATACAATTGTTGGTGCTGGTGGAGCTTCAGGATCCTTAGATGCTTCTAATATGTTTAAACCTGCTTTAGCTAGAGGTGACATTCAATGTATTGGTGCTACTACTCTAGATGAGTATAGACAATTTATAGAAAAAGATGGTGCTTTAGAGAGACGATTTCAAAAAGTTATAGTTGAACCCACATCTATAGATGAAACACTTCAAATTCTAGAAAATATCAAGGAAAAATACGAAGATCACCATAATGTAAAATATACACCTGAAGCAATTAAATCGTGTGTACTATTAACCGAAAGATACATTTCTGATAGACATTTGCCGGATAAAGCAATTGATGCATTAGACGAAGTTGGATCAAGAGTTCATATAACAAATATTAATGTTCCTGAGTCTATTATTGATGTTGAAAAGAAGATTGAAGATGTAAAAGAACTTAAAAATAAGGTGGTCAGAAGCCAACAGTATGAAGAGGCTGCTAGATTGAGAGATTCTGAAAGAAAATTAAATGAAGAATTAGAATCAGCTAAAAAACGTTGGGAAGAAGAAAGTAAATCTCATAGACAGGAAGTAAACGAGGAAAATGTGGCTGAAGTGGTTGCAATGATGACTGGAATACCTGTTCAAAAAGTTGCTGAAAAAGAAAGTGGCAAGCTAATGAAGATGGTTGACTCTATGAACGGAACCGTTATCGGACAGAACGAGGCTATTACCAAAGTAGTTAAAGCCATTCAGAGAAACAGAGCTGGGTTAAAAGACCCGAATAAACCCGTTGGATCTTTTATTTTTCTCGGACCTACTGGAGTTGGAAAAACCCAGTTATGTAAAGTTTTAGCTAAATATCTTTTTGATAGCGAAGAAGCTTTAATTAGGATTGATATGAGTGAATACATGGAAAAATTTGCAGTTTCAAGACTTATAGGTGCACCTCCTGGATATGTTGGCTATGAAGAAGGAGGACAATTAACAGAAAAAGTAAGAAGAAAGCCTTATTCAATAATTTTATTAGATGAAATTGAAAAGGCACATCCAGATGTTTTTAATTTACTCCTTCAAGCCTTAGACGATGGCAAAATGACCGATAGTCTTGGAAGGAATATTGATTTTAAAAATACCATTATTATCATGACTTCAAATATTGGAGCAAGACAGTTACAAGATTTTGGAACTGGTGTTGGTTTTGGAACAAAAGCTAGATCTGAAAATGATCAAGACAATATGAAAGGGGTAATTCAAAACTCTTTAAAAAAATCTTTTGCACCTGAATTTTTAAATAGGATTGATGATGTAGTAATTTTCAACTCACTAAACAAAGATCATATACTTAAAATAATAGACATTGAACTTGATAAACTATTTAATAGAATAAATTCTTTAGGATTTAAAATTGAGTTAACTAAAAAAGCTAAAGTTTTTGTAGCTGACAAGGGCTATGATGAAAAATATGGTGCAAGACCCCTAAATAGAGCCATTCAAAAACATATAGAAGATCCATTAGCAGAAAAAATAATTCAAAAGAAAGTTAAAGAAGGGGACTTAATAAAAATTGATTTAGATTCGAAAAATAATAAGATAAAAGTGGAGATAAAACAAGAAAAGTCTATTAAACCTAAGTAACTATTCTTCATCATCAATTTCCCATAAACCATCAAGATTATCTGACTCAATGCCCAATTCCTCTTCAATTTCCCATTGAGTTTTTACCTTTTTGAAAGAAGCTTTTTGCTTTTTAAAAATTATTGACAAAAAAAGTCCAACAATAGAACCAGATAAGTGACTTTCAAAGCTTATTCTCCAATCATACGGGAATATTCCCCAAACCATGCTCCCATATATAAAAACTACTAGCAGTGCAACAGTTAATAATCTTGTGTCTTTTCTAAATACTCCACTGAAAAATAAAAAAAATAACAAACTATAGATTACACCACTTAATCCAATGTGATAAGCATCTCTTGCAGAAAACCAAACTAATAAACCAGTAAAAACCCACGAAAAAAATAATACCCTCCAGGCTACAGGACTGTAAAAATAGAAAAGTGCCCAACTTAAAATTAGAAAAGGAACACTGTTGTTGATTATATGATTATGATCAGATGAAGAGTGGATTAATGGAGAGAAAATAATACCTAACATACCCTCCAAAGATCTAGGAAAAATACCAAGTTCGTAAAGGTTTAATACAAAATAGAAATTAAGAAAATGAATTAACCACAAAAAAAGAATAAATACTAAAATTAAATAGTATTTAAAAAATATACTATGTAAATCCTTCATTTATTTGATAGATCTTTCTTTTTTTATGTGCTCATATGCTTCTTGGATTTTTTGGAACATATTTTTAGCAGCTTTCTGTTGCTCCTCTCCTAGTTGGTTAAATTTGTCAGGATGATGTTTAACTGCCATTTTTCTATACGCTTTTTTGATTTCATCATTTGTAGCTGATTCTTCAATTCCTAAAACTTTGTAAAAACTTGAAGTATCTTTATAAAAAAGAGATTTTATTTGCTCAAACTCGATAGAAGAAATTCTAAAATAGGAAGAAATTCTTTGAATTACTTTCATTTCAGAATCTGAAACAATTCCGTCTGCTTTAGCAATACCAAACAAATACTGAATCAATAGTGATCTTTGACGAATAGGCATACTATTATTGATACTATAGCATACATCACTCAGCACAAAATCTTTTTTTAAAATATCTTTAAAATCTCTTATGTATTTTGAAGAGAGTTGAGTAGAAAATTGTTGTTTAAAAAATTGTCTTACATAGTCAAGTTCAGATTTTAAAATTTTACCATCTGCTTTCATAACTGCACCAGAGAGAATTAATAATGCAGTTGCAAAATCATTTTGAGTAAGTTTGGATGAATAATAACTCGCATCATTAGAATAGGTTTTATTTGTGAATTTAAATCCTGAAGAAGTACTATTTGATGAATTAAACCTATCAAAAGTGGAACCAATAAAATAGCCCAAGAAAGCCCCAAAAAAACTTCTTGTAGCAAAAAAACCTAGGATACCTCCTATTAATCCTCCTATTCCTATAGACACCTTATATTAAATCAAAGCTTCTCTCAACAAAATCAGTTAAATCCTTACCTTTTAACATTCCGTGAGAGAGTAAAGCTAAATCTAATGATTGTTTAGCCAACTTTTTTTGCTTTTCTCCTTTCGAGTCAATAAGTTTTGAAATTAACGGGTGATTCGTATTAATAACTAAATTATACATTTCTGGCATTACCCCCATCATGCTCATTCCTCCACCACCTGCTGCTTGTTGTTCTTTCATTCTTCTCATAAACTCACTTTGGGTGATTAATACTGGTTTTTCTGTCTCACTTAGACTTTCAATTTGGACAGTATATTTTTCTTTTTCTGAGATATCCTCAAAAATTGGTTTGAGTAAATCTTCTTGTTCTTTCGTAAGTTTTGAAGGGATATTTTCTTCTTTAGCGATTATTTTATCAATTGTATCTGCGTCTACTCTTGCAAAGGAAACTCCAAAATCTTGCTCTGCCTTTGAAATATAGTGAGAAGATAAAGGGCCATCCATAATTAATACATCGTATCCTTTAGTGTATGCGGATTCTATTAAGGAATGATGTTCGTCCTTATCATGTGAATATAAATAAACTAACTTTTTGTTTTTATCAGTTTGAGCAGCTTTAACTTTCTCCTTATACTCATCAATAGTGAAATATTCATCCTTCGCATTTTTAAGCATGCTGAATGCTTTTGCTTTGTCATTGAATTTTTCGTCTGTTAGAATTCCATATTGAATAAATACGTTAATATCATCCCATTTTTTTTCAAAATCTTTTCTGTCTTTTTTAAACATACCAGCTAATTTATCAGCTACTTTTTTTGTAATATGGTTTGAAATTTTTCTAACATTACTGTCACTTTGTAGATAAGATCTAGAAACATTGAGAGGAATATCAGGGGAATCAATCACACCATGTAAAAGTGTTAAAAATTCAGGGACAATATTCTCTACAGAATCTGTAATAAAAACTTGATTACTGTAAAGTTGAATTTTATTTTTTTGAAGTTCTATTTGATTTTTTAGTTTGGGAAAATATAAAATACCTGTTAAATTAAATGGATAATCAACATTCAGATGGATGTGAAACAAAGGTTCTTCTGTAAAAGGGTATAACTCACTATAAAAGGATTTGTAATCCTCTGGTTTTAAATCAACGGGCTTCTTAATCCATGCTGGATGGGTATTGTTTACAATATTAGGGACATCAACACTAACTTTTTCAATGTTACCGTCTTTATCTTTCTTTCCTTTAGGATCATCAATTGATTCTTGCTTGGTTCCAAATTCAATGTCAATGGGTAAAAATTTACAATACTTATTTAATATTTCTGAAATTCTATTTTCCTCTAAAAACTCCTTAGAATCTTTATCAATGTGTAGCACTATATCAGTACCTCTACTATTTTTTTTAATTTCTTTTAGCTCATAAGTAGGATCCCCTTTAGATTCCCATTGAACAGCTTTAGATTCTTCTTTGTAAGAAAGCGTTTTAATTTGTACTTTACTAGAAACCATGAAAGATGAGTAGAAGCCCAAACCAAAATGGCCAATAATAGACTTGGGATCTTTATCTTTGTATTTTTCCAAAAATTCTTCTGCTCCAGAAAATGCTACTTCATTGATATACTTATTAACCTCGTCTTGAGTCATACCAATCCCATGGTCTCTGATGGTTAAGGTTTTTTTCTTTTCATCAAGAATTACTTCCACCTTAAGATTACCAACTTCTTGTTTTACTTCGCCAGCTGAAGATAAAGTCATTAATTTTTGAGAAGCATCAACTGCATTTGAAACCAACTCTCTTAAAAATATTTCAGTATCCGAATACAGAAATTTTTTAATGATTGGAAAAATATTTTCGCTTTGTACGTTTATAGATCCTTTTTGCATTTGTATTATTTATTTAAATTAAAACAAAGAGTATGCCAACAGTGATAATTCATTAATTTATGACATAATGTCTTATGGCTATATCATTTAAAATTAGTAATGTTAAATTGTCATATTAGCTAAAAATCAAACAATATCATGTTCAAAAAATATATTTTTCATAATCAAACTAAAATATACATTTTATTAAAATTGCATTATGAAAACTTTTCATTTTATTAAAAATCGATATTTCTACTCTTCAATGGTTTTGCTTTTTACTTTATTGGTCATTGACGATACTACATTATTTAATCTTTATGAAATGAAAAAAGAACTCAACATTCTTCAAATTGAAAATAAAAAAAAAATCACTGAAATTTCTTTAATTAAAGAAAAAACAAAACAATTAACATCTAATAAATCTGCTTTAGAAAGATTTGCAAGAGAGCATTATTTAATGAAAAAAAAAGATGAAGTGATTTATATTTTCGAAGATTAAGAAAGTCCTTCAGATTTCAAATAGTCTTGTAAAATAATTACAGCTGAAATCTTATCTAAATATTCTTTATTTTTTCTTTTATTTTTTTTTAAATCACTTGAAAAAAGAACATGCTTAGCAATTTTTGATGTAAATCTTTCATCATAGAGTTCCACCTTAATTTTGCTGTAGAGTTTGGTGATTTTTTTATGAAAATTATGGATTACTTTAGTAGAATCTGTAAAACTACCATCCAATGATTTAGGTTCACCAATAATTATTTTAACTACATCGTTAGTTTTCAAGTAGTTACTAAGAAATTTAAAAATTTCATTAGTTTTTACAGTGGTTAGAGACAAGGCTATAAATAATGGTTCTTCAGCATAAGCCAACCCTGTTCGTTTTAAACCATAATCAATAGATAAAATTTTGGTCATCAAACAAATATAATTCTATAAAATTGAACCATTAAAATTAATTATGATATTTGCATATATGGATATCAAAAGCATCATTAACAAAGCGTGGGATAATAAATCACTTTTAAATGACAAAATAACAATTGAATCAATAGAGTCAGTTATTAATTCACTCGATAAAGGAGAAATAAGAGTTGCTGAAAAAATTAATGACGAATGGGTAACTAACGAATGGATAAAAAAAGCGGTTGTACTTTATTTTCCTACAAGAAAAATGCAGACTATTGAAATTGGTCCATTAGAATTTCATGATAAAATGAAATTAAAAACTAATTATTCAAAAAAAGGAGTAAGAGTCGTCCCTCACGCAATTGCTAGATACGGATCATTTCTTGGTGAAAATGTTATTATGATGCCATCTTATGTAAATATTGGAGCTTATGTTGGTTCTGGAACAATGGTTGACACATGGGCAACAGTAGGGTCTTGTGCTCAAATTGGTAAAAATGTTCACCTAAGTGGAGGTGTAGGAATTGGTGGAGTATTAGAACCTTTACAAGCTTCTCCAGTCATTATTGAAGATCATGCATTTATTGGTTCAAGATGCATCATTGTAGAAGGCGCAAGAGTTGGTCAAGAAGCTGTATTAGGAGCTAATGTGGTGATTACAAAATCTACGAAAATAATTGATGTAACACATTCTAAACCAATAGAATATAAAGGATTTGTTCCAGAAAGAAAAGTAGTGATTCCAGGGACTTATAAAAAATCTTTTAAAAGTGGTGATTACCAAGTTCCTTGTGCACTTATCATCGGGGAAAGAAAAGAAAGCACAGATCTAAAGACTTCTCTTAATCAGGTTTTAAGAGAGCATGATTTAACTGTTTGATCATTTAAAAAATTAATTAGTAGTAAATGAAAATAGGTTACGATGCTAAAAGAGCTTATCAAAATTTCACAGGGCTTGGTAACTATAGTAGAGATTTAATTGAGAATGTTATACAACATGCTCCAAAAAATCAATATGTTCTTTTTGCACCTAAAGATTCTGAAAGTCCAAGACTTCATTTTTTATCTGAACACGAAAATATTTCTTCAATTTTTCCAGAAAACAAACTCAACAAAACATTTAAAGGACTTTGGAGAACTATCAATATGGAGAAATCTATCATTAAAAATGAAATTGATCTTTATCATGGGTTAAGTAATGAGATTCCAAGAATTAGAAATAAAATTATCCCATATGTAGTAACCATTCATGATTTAATTTTTAAAAGATTTCCAAGAAATTACAGAACCATTGATAGGAGAATATATAATATCAAATATAAATATGCTGTTAAGCATTCAGACTTAATTATTGCTATAAGTGAACAAACCAAAAAAGATATTGTAGATTTTTATAAAATAGATCCTGATAAGATCAAAGTTGTATACCAAAGTTGCCACAAAAACTTCAGGAAAAATTATCAGTCTGAAGAATTAAAAATGGTGAAAGATAAATTTAATCTTCCTGGAGAATTTTTATTAAACGTTGGTACTATTGAAACTAGAAAAAATCTTGTTTCTGTTATCAATGCTATGGAAATAATGAAAATTGATATTCCGCTGGTTGTAGTTGGTAAAAAAACTGCTTATATGAACTTTTTAAAGATTCAGATTAAAAAATTAAATTTTGACAGTAATAAAATCATTTTTTTGGATGATGTTTCTATAAATGAGTTACCAGCTATATATAAACTTTCATCATTATTTGTTTATCCTTCAATATTTGAAGGGTTTGGAATTCCAATATTAGAATCTCTTTATTGTAAAACACCTGTAATTAGTACTAATGGCAGTTGCTTTAGTGAAGCTGGTGGACCGTACACTAAATATGTAAATCCTGACAATAAAGAAGAATTTGCTTTTCAAATTGAAGAATGTTTATCCAATGAAGAACTTCGCAGTGAAATGGTAAAATTGGGATTAAAACATGCACAAAATTTTGATCCAAAAAAACTTTCTAAAAATCTAATTGATGCCTACCAAAGTTTATTCTGAAAATTTATTTTCAAAAGATTTTAATATTTTAATAGATGATTTAAATAATGGAGGAATTATTGTTTACCCCACAGAAACTATATGGGCTATTGGTTGTAAATCAACAATCAAAAGAAGCGTTCAAAAAATTTATTCAATAAAAAACAGATCACAAACATCTCCTTTTATTAATTTAATTGATAGTTATTTAAACATATCTAAATATGTAAATAATATTGACTCTAAAACTATTAAAATAGCCAGTGAAATAAATGATCCACCTACTGTAATTTATCCAAATTGTAAAAAAAAATTTAACTATCTATCAAATACAAAAAATGAAATAGCATTCAGGGTAACACCCAACCAACAAATAATTAAAATTATTAAAACTTTAAATGCTCCACTTATATCAACATCTGCTAATATAAGTGGAGAAAATTATCCAAAAAGTATTGGTAATATTTCTTCATCAATTTTGAATGCAGTGGATGTTATTCTTAATTTTGATATAAAATCTTCTGACAAACCATCATCAATAATGAAAATCAAAAACGGTGAAATTGAATATCTCAGGAAATAGTTATATCGATTTTTTAAAACCTTCAATCATTTTTAAGACTATTTCTAAAATAGCTGATCAAATAGGTCAGCCTGTTTTTGTTATCGGAGGTTTTGTAAGAGATCATATTCTAAAAAGAGAAACTAAAGATATCGACATTGTCACTTTAGGAAGTGGAATTGATTTAGCTAATAAAGTAAGTAAAGAATTATATTCAAGTCCAGTGAAAATTTTTAAAAATTTTGGAACTGCCATGATTTTAGTTAATGATATAGAGATTCAATTTGTGGGAGCTCGAAAAGAAAGCTATAGAAACGATTCAAGAAATCCAATTGTAGAAAATGGCACCATAAAAGAAGACCAAAACAGAAGAGACTTTACTGTGAATGCATTAGCTATTTCTTTAAATAAAAAAAGTTATGGAGAATTTATAGATCCTTTCAATGGATTAATTGACCTTAAAAATAAGGTGCTAAAAACCCCACTAAACCCAGATATTACATTTTCAGATGATCCATTGAGAATGATGAGGGCTATAAGGTTTTGTTCCCAACTCGATTTTAAAATAGAAGATAAAACATTGGCTGCTATCATAAAAAATATTGAAAGAATAAAAATTGTAGCACAAGAAAGAATAACAGAAGAAATTAATAAAATAATATTGAGTGATCAACCATCAATCGGTTTTAAACTTTTAGAAAAGACAGGATTGTTAAAAATTATATTTCCAGAATTTCAATTACTTAAGGGTGTTGAAATTAAAGATGGTAAAGGACATAAAGATAATTTTTATCATACACTTCAGGTATTAGACAACCTTCTTCCTTTCAGCAAAAACAATCTTTGGTTAAGATGGTCAGCAATACTTCATGATATTGCTAAACCAAATACAAAAAGATTCAGTTCAAAACAAGGATGGACATTCCATGGTCATGAAGATAAAGGAGCAAGAATGGTTCCATCGATTTTTAGAAAACTAAAACTTCCTTTAGATGATAAAATGAAATACGTTCAGAAACTTGTTTTATTGCATTTAAGGCCTATTTCGTTAACCAATGACAGTATTACTGATTCAGCTCTAAGAAGACTTTTATTTGACGCAGGAGATGACCTTGACGACCTCATGAATCTTTGTAGATCCGATATTACATCAAAAAACAAGGAAAAAAAAATAAAATATTTAAAAAGATTTGAAACTGTCAAAGAAAAATTAGTTGATTTAGAAGACAGAGATAAAATAAAAAATTGGCAGCCACCTATAGATGGAAAAGAAATTATGTCAACATTTAAACTTAAACCATGTAAAGAGGTAGGTTTATTAAAAGATTTTATAAAAAATGCTATTTTAGATGGAGAGATAAAAAATGATTATCAAGAAGCAAAAAAATTTATGTTAATGAAGGCCAAAGAACTTGGAATAAATGAATAGTAAAGGATTAAATATCAGAGCTGTTGCAGATACACAAGAAGATATTTTTATAGATTTTGCCATTAGTAAAAGATGTAATTTTAGTGATATTCATCACTTTTTGATTTCAAAATTCAATTTAAATAAATTGGAGCTTTCTTCATTCTATTACAGTAACGACAATTGGGATAAAGGAGAAGAAATTACGCTCATGAATATGAATTTTGATGACGAAAACAACATTAAATTCATGGATATGGTCTTACTTAAAGATGTTTATAAAGAAGGACATCTTAAGTTTTTATATGTCAATGATTTTTTAAATATGAATATATTTTATTTAGAAATTCTTAAAGAAGTTGATGTTGGTGTTGATGAAAAAGTTAATATACTTCACCAATTAGGAGAATATAAACCTAACAATCAATATATAGAGGAGAAAACCATTGAAGATGACACAAAAAATGAAATAGACGAAATTTTAAAAGAATACGACGAAGATGATTTTAACAAATTTGAGGAATTAGACGATGATTTATATTAAAAAAAATCTTTATAACAACCCTTTATCCTTTCTTATTATCCATTCTAAAAAAGGGAAAAATAATAAAATAATTAACCATTTATAATTTATAATATCCTTTGCTTTTTCTTCTAAATGTGATTTGTTTTTACTTTCAGCACTAATAATAAGTTTATCAATTAATTGGTCAAAATTTGATATTGAATAACTTCTACCTTTTTGATTAATTATTGAAAGATTTTGATGGTTGGCAACTGTATTCATTTTTTCTCTTTGTGAATTGACAATAGAAAAACTTCCAATACTAGAAATTTTATTTTTAAGTCCTTCAACATTTACTTGGTAGTTATATTCTCCAATAGAAAGCCCATCTAAAGACAAATCATAATAGTTATTTCTAGGAATTAAATTTTTAGAAAACTTCTGTTGCCCTTTTTTAGAATAAGAAAAAATGATATCCACATCATTATTAATCTCAATCAGTTCATTATAATATTCGGCATATATATTTAGAGATTGATCTACAAAATTTTCTTTTGGAACAGAAATTTTTAATCTTGATTTTTTCTCTGTTACTTTTAAATATTGTATGATTTTTTTAAAAAAACTTTTAAAAACTTGAGCATCATTTGTTTGATTAAATTCATACATTTTCCATCTCCATATGCCTTCTCCTAAAAGAACACCATTTTTTACTCCTTTGTCTTTAAAGAAATAAATTAATGGATAGTTCATTTTTAATCCATTTACTGACTGGAAAACAATTTTTTTTGCAGTTGAGACTAGATTATAGTTAATAGAAAATGGCACAGATAAGGGAGGATATTCAGAAATAGTATTCTGCCAATCCTTATCAAATCCAAATGATTTAAAATCCTCATTTAATTGAGCACTAACTTCATTTTGTCCTTTAAAATTATTGGATTTAACTCCAAAAAGTGAATAATCAATATTTTGCAATGATAAATTATTTCCCAGAACAGAAAAAGATGGAATTTCTAGCAATCTGCTTTTTTCCAGTAATTCTATTAGTTGATTATTTAATGTTGGCTTATAAAAAATTAATAGATCATAGTCATTGATATTTTGATCAAATTTATTTATGTTAAACGTGGAAACTTTAGATTTTAATTGATCTTCTAGCGCCCAATTTAATGCTGATATATCTGGATGTGCGGCTGAGGTTAAAATCAAAATCTTTTGTGAGTAATCAATTACCTCTATAAGTGTTGTCTTTGAGTTATTTAAAGGATTTTTTTCTTCAATTTTTGATTTAACTTGAATAGTATAGTTTTTAAAACCTTTTTTAATCGCTTTTTCTAAAAAGGTGATTTTTGTAATTCCAACTTCTAAATTTTGAAATTTATGCTTTTGTAAAAGCTTAGAATCACTGTAGAGTAAAACTTCAATATTCTTAAAATTACCATTAGAAAAAATAGATACTTCAATTGGGAAATTATTATCTAAAAGAGCATATTTATTATTTTTAATTGATTTAATTTTTAAGTCCTTATATTGAATGGTATCCCCCAAAAGAAGAGCGTTCACAGAAATAGATGGCGGAATTGATAAATAAGGTAAATCTTTTCCCATGTTAATAATACCATCTGAAGCAATAATAACATCTGATAAATTGGAGGAATTAAATTTATTATTTAAAAAATTAAAAAGTTGATTGAAATTGGTGGAGTTATCTGAAAAAGTAAAGTTTGTATCAGCAATTACTTTTTCTCCAAAAATACAGGACCTAACATCGTAATATTCATTAAGTGAGGATAGTTTATTTAAAATAGAATCTCGGTAATTATTTTTAAAAAACATCGAATCTGAATTTGAAACAATACTTTTTGAATTATCCTGTGCAAAAACTAAAATAGGTTTCTCTGAAATTTTTTCAGACTTAATGAACTTAGGTCCAAGTAACAAAAAACTAAGAGCTGTAAAAGTCGACCATCTTAAAAAAAATAGTAGATATAGTATATTTTTTGATAGATAAGATTTTTCTTCATCTCTTTTATAAAGATAGAAACTAAGAAAAAATCCAATAACTATAAAAATTATAAATACAAAAAAAGGTAGGTCAAAGTTAAGTTGAGACAAATTGAATTAATTAAGTGAGCATTCCTCCATCAACATTTAGGGTCTGCCCTGTTATATAAGCACTTAAATCACTTGCTAAAAACACACAAGCATTGGCAATATCTTCAGGTGTCCCTCCTCTTTTAAGAGGAATTGCACTTCTCCACTCAGCTACTTTCTCTTCGTCTAGTTTTGAAGTCATTTCAGTTTCAATAAATCCTGGTGCAATTACATTACTTCTTATATTTCTAGAACCTAATTCTAAGGCAACAGATTTGGAAAAACCTATTATACCTGCTTTAGAGGCAGCATAGTTCGTTTGACCAGCATTACCTTTTATACCAACTACAGAACTCATATTAATAATAGAACCCTTTCTTTGTTTTAACATGGTTCTTTGAACTGCTTTAGTCATATTAAATACAGACTTTAAATTCACTTCAATAATATTATCAAAATCTTCTTCTCCCATTCTCATTAAAAGATTGTCTTTAGTGATTCCAGCATTATTAACCAATATATCAATAGAACCAAATTCTTCCAAAACTTCATCACTTAACTTTTGTGAATCTGTAAAACTAGCTGCATTACTTTGATAGCCTTTGGCTTTAATGCCAATAGAATTAAGTTCGGTCTCCAATTTTTTAGCTGCATCAACAGAAGAACTGTAAGTAAAAGCAATATTGGCTCCTTGGTTAGCAAAAACTAAAGCAATTCCTCTACCAATACCACGGCTAGCTCCAGTTATAATAGCAGTCTTTTCTTTTAATAATTTCATAATATTATTATAATTTATAACATCTCAAATATAGGTAATATTAGCATATAAAAAATTTTGAATTATTTAAACATTTACAGAGTAAAAAATGAAATAAATAACAGATAAATAAACCACAACTTTTTTAATTATATAATAGTATTATTTTTGTAGCATTCAATTCTAATATGTCAAAACCAATTACTTTATCCAATAAGGAAGTAAATAAAAACGAATTTATAAATGAGATCTTAAATGATTACAAACTTCTTTGTACTAGCAGAGAAGCTTCTTTGTTAGGAAGGAAAGAAGTCTTAACTGGAAAAGCTAAGTTCGGAATTTTTGGAGATGGAAAAGAATTAGCGCAGCTGGTAATGGCTAAGTTTTTCAAAAATGGTGACTTTAGATCAGGATACTACAGAGACCAAACATTTATGATGGCTATTAAAGAGTTGTCAGTAAAACAATTTTTCGCTGGTCTTTATGCTCATACAGATCTAGAAAAAGAACCCCATTCTGGCGGTAGGCAAATGGGAGGACATTTTTCCACTAGGTCTGTTGATAATGATGGAAAATGGATGGATTTAGTAAATAGAAAAAATTCTTCTTCTGATATATCTTGTACTGCTGCACAAATGCCAAGACTTATTGGTCTTGGATTAGCTTCCAAAATTTACAGAAAAAATAAAAATCTTAAAGATTTTAATAAGTTTTCCAATAATGGCAACGAAGTAGCCTTTGGAACTATTGGAGATGCCAGTACATCAGAAGGAATATTCTGGGAATCTATAAATGCTGCAGCAGTTTTAGAAATTCCAATTGTGATGTCTGTATGGGACGATGGATATGGAATTTCAGTTCCAAAAAAATACCAAACCACAAAAGAAAGTATATCAGATGCTTTATCAGGTTTTGAAATTGAAGGGAATTCTAATGGAATTAAAATTTTCAAATGTAATGGTTGGGATTACCCGTCACTATTTTCAACCTACAAAAAAGCAGTGAATTTCACAAGAGATTTTCATAAACCATCTCTCGTTCATGTTGAAGAAATAACACAACCGCAAGGACATTCCACCTCTGGTTCTCATGAGAGATATAAGTCAAAAGATAGATTGAGTTGGGAAAGTGAGTATGACTGCATTAAACAATTCAAAAAATGGATTCTTAGCTCCAGTAATGCTATGAATGAACCTATTTGTAACCTAGAAACTTTAGAGACTATTGAAAATGATGCTAAAATTGAAGTTAAAACACAATCTAAATTAGCATGGAGCGAATTCTTAGAGCCAAATAAAATTTTATTAAACGAATGTTGTTCTCAGTTAGAAAAAATGGCTAAAGAAAGTTCGCAAAAAAATAATATTTTAAAAAATATAAAAGATTTAAGGTCTATTAAAGAGCCTATTAAAAAAGATGTTTTTGCCAAATTTAGAGAAACACTATTTCTTCTAAGAAATGAAAAAAATGAGTATAAAACCAGCGCATTAAAGTGGTTTAAAGAACAAGAAAGTGTTCAATATGAAAATTACAATTCTACTTTGTATAGCGAATTTATCACCAGTTCTATTAAAATTGATGCAGTTGATCCAAAATTTAGTGATTCTAAAACTGATGGTAGAATTATTTTAAAAAATAATTTTATTGCATTATTTGAAAAATACCCTGAGCTCTTAACCTTTGGTGAGGACACAGGAATTATTGGTGGTGTCAACCAAGTTATGGAAGGACTTCAAGAAAAATTTGGAGAACTAAGAGTCTTTGACTCAGGTATAAGAGAGACAACAATTATTGGTCAAGGAATTGGACTTGCACTCAGAGGGTTGAGGCCAATAGCAGAAATTCAATATCTAGATTATCTTCTTTATTGTATTCAAACAATGAGTGATGATTTGGCTTCCTTATCCTACCGAACAAAAGGAACTCAAAAATGCCCATTGATAATAAGAACCAGAGGACACAGGTTAGAAGGGATTTGGCATGCGGGATCTCC
>NTKH01000032.1 GCA_002457645.1 Bacteroidetes bacterium MED-G20 | reverse complement strand
TCTTCCTTCAGATATTTTAGTTAAAAGTTATCAAATTGTTGATTCTGATTTTCATGCCCGTTTTAGTGCAATTAATAGGACTTATGAATATAGATTGACTCAAAAAAAAGAACCTTTTCAAAACACATTATTTAGCTATATTAGTTATGATTTAGATATTGGGTTAATGAATAATTGTTGTGACCAATTAATCTCTTGTAAAGATTTTACTTCTTTTAGTAAAGTTCATACAGATGTAAATAACTTTATTTGTAATGTTACTGATGCATTTTGGAGTCAAAAAAAACATCAACTTACTTTCACAATTAAGTCTAACAGATTTTTGCGAAATATGGTCAGAGCTATTGTAGGTACAATGTTATTAGTTGGTAGAAAAAAAATATCGGTCCAAGACTTTTCCCATATTATTGAATCTAAAAATAGATCTGCTGCAGGACCTTCTGCAAAAGCAAAAGGTCTTTTTTTAGTTAATGTTGCTTACCAAACAAATGAATAAGACTGCCTCTAAATCATGGGATTCTAAGTTATTTAGAAGAATTTTAGGAATTTCTAAGCCACATGTTTCATTATTAATATATGGTGTCATTCTTACTATTTTACTTGCTTTTTTATCTCCTTTGAGACCATATATTATTGGTAAATTAGTTGGGGATTATGTGAGGTTATCCGATGAAAAATCCTTATTATATGGAGCATTATTGGTCGTCGTTATTTTAATAATTGAGTCTGTAATGCTTATTGCTGTTTCTTACATTTCAAGCGATTTAGGTCAGCGAGTAGTTAAAGATTTAAGAGATCAATTATTTAAACATATCACTAAATTGAAACTAAAGTACTTTGATCAAAATCCAATTGGAATGCTTGTTACTAGGTCAGTAAGTGACATGGAAACTATAGCTGATATATTTTCTCAAGGTCTATTGGTTATATTAGGAGATTTATTAAAATTAGGGGGCGTTCTATGTTTTATGTTTTACATAAATTGGAAACTTACTTTAATAGTTTTAATACCCATTCCTATTTTAATCTTCAGTACTAATATTTTTAAAAAGGCTATTAAAACATCTTTTCAGGAAGTGAGAAAGCAAATTTCTTCTTTAAACTCCTTTGTTCAAGAACATATCACTGGAATGAATATTGTACAAATATTCAGTAGAGAGGATATAGAATCTAAAAAATTTAGTAAAATAAATGAGGCTCATAAAAAAGCCCACATAAAAGGAATTATGGCTTATTCCATATTTTTTCCTGTTGTTGAAACCCTAAGTGCAACTTCAATAGCTTTATTAGTATTATTCTGTGTTTGGTCAATTTCATATGGTGGAGTTGATTATGGAACTGTAACTACTGAAATGATGTCATTTATACTTTACATCAGTATGCTTTTTAGACCGATAAGGATGTTAGCAGATAGATTTAATACTTTACAAATGGGAATGGTAGGTTCATCAAGAGTTTTTGAACTGATTGATAGGGAAGAATTTATATTTCAAAAAGATAACTTGAGACCTGATGGCTTCAAGGGCCAAATTAAATTTGATAATGTTCACTTTTCGTATAATGATACTACTCCAGTATTTAAAGGTTTAAGTTTTACAGTTAATCCTGGAGAAACAGTGGCCATAGTTGGTCCTACAGGAGCAGGAAAAACATCGTTAATTAATTTAATTTCAAGGTATTATGAATTTCAACAAGGAAAAATAACTATTGATAATTTTGATATTAGAAATATAGATATTGGTATGCTCAGGTCTAAAATTGCTGTTGTTTTGCAAGATGTTTTTTTATTCAATACAACTATTTTAGAAAATATTACAATAGGAGATTTGAAAATTTCAAGAAAGGATGTTATTCAAGCAGCTAAGAAGGTTGGTGTTCATGAATTTATTATTCAATTACCGGGCGGTTATGATTTTGAAGTTAAAGAAAGGGGAGGGCTACTCTCATCTGGACAGAGACAAATCATAGCTTTCTTAAGAGCTTATGTTTATCAACCTCAATTACTAATTCTTGATGAGGCAACTTCTTCAATTGATTCTTTATCAGAAGAGTATATTCAAAATGCTACTGAGGAAATTACTAAGTCCAGGACCTCTATAATAATAGCCCACAGATTGTCCACCATACAAAATGCAGATTCTATTTTAGTAATGGATGATGGAGTGATTGTTGAAAAAGGAAATCACATGGAATTACTAAGAAAAAAAGGTCAGTATTATGAACTTTATCAAAACCAGTTTATTTCCAAATCTCATATTAATTAAAGATATTCTTTAAGATATTCTTTGGTATATGAATTCTTATTACAGTTTTTAATAAAGTCTTCAGGATTGCCTTCGAATAATAGTTCACCTCCTTTGATTCCTCCTTCAGGACCTAAATCTATTAAATAATCTGCTGATTTTATAATATCCATGTGGTGCTCAATAATAATGACATGATGCCCCATTTCTACTAAATCTTGTAAGGCTTTTATAAGTTTATTAATATCGTGGAAGTGTAACCCAGTGGTAGGTTCATCAAATATGAAAAGCTTTTTTTGTTTGGATTTACTTTGACATAAAAAAGATGCTAATTTTATTCTTTGTGCTTCACCTCCACTAAGAGTGTTAGATGTTTGACCTAATTGAACATATTCAAGTCCCACTTCTTTAAGCGCTAATACTTTAGCCCTTATTTTTTTACAAAGCGTATTGTTTTCATTGAAATAATCTAATCCTTCTTCAACAGTCATTTGAAGCACTTCCGAAATATTTTTGTCCTTAAACTTTACTTCTAGCACCTCATCTTTAAACCTATTTCCATTACAATCATCACAAGTTAAGTGAACATCAGCCATAAATTGCATAGAAATAGTAATTTGTCCTTCTCCCTGACACTTTTCACATCTGCCACCATCTACATTAAAACTAAAATAACCGGGTTTAAAACCTTTAGATTTTGCATGATTTTCATTGGCAAATAGTTGTCTGATATCATCATAGCCCTTTGTATAAGTTATAGGATTAGACCTCGAACTTTTTCCAATTGGGTTTTGATTAATAAATTCTACTCCATTGATTAAATCAAGATTTACTTTGATGTTTTTGCAATGGCTTACTTTTTCTAGGCCTGTAAGAAAATATCTTTCTAAAAAGTTGAATAACACCCCTCCAACTAATGTTGATTTCCCACTTCCACTTACGCCAGTAATCACACATATTTGGTTAAGAGGAATTTTAACAGTAATATTTTTCAGGTTATGTAGATAAGCTTCTTCAATAATGATGAAATCCTTTGGTTTTCTTCTAACTTTTGGAACTTCAATAGCAAGTTTTCCAGTTAGGTACTTAGCTGTTAAACTTTTTTTAGAGCTCATAAGTTGATTATGTGTCCCCTTAAAAACTATTTCACCTCCATATCTACCTGCTTCAGGCCCTATATCAATAATCATGTCAGCAGATTTCATCATTTCTTCATCGTGTTCTACAACAATTACCGTGTTCCCCACATCTCTTAATTTTTTTAAAACTTTAATAAGTTTTTGACTATCTCTAGTATGTAATCCTATTGATGGCTCATCAAGAATATACATAGAACCAACTAATGAACTGCCAATAGAAGTGGCTAAATTTATTCTTTGAGACTCTCCTCCAGAAAGTGTGTTGGAAGCTCTCATCAGGTTCAAATATCCTAAACCAACATCACTTAAATAATTCAACCTAGAACTTATTTCATGAACAATTCTTTTTGCAATTTGCGCATCAGTTTTGTCCAGTTTTAAATTTTTGAAATAAGATAATGCATTAACAATGGTCATATTGTTAATATCACTTATTGACTTTTGGTCTACTTTTACGTAATTAGTATCAGCTCTTAATCTGGTTCCATTACAAGATTTACAAATGGTTTTTCCTCTATATCTAGATAGCATTACTCTGTATTGAATTTTGTAAGATTTACTTTCCAAATATTTGAAAAATGAATTTAATCCTTTAAAGTATTGATTTCCCTCCCAAATTAATTTCAAATTATCTTTAGAAAGATTTCTAACGGGTTCGTGAATGGGAAAATTAAAATGATGAGAGTTTAATATTAAATCATCTTTCCATACACTCATTTTTTCCCCTTTCCAGCATACAATAGCATTATCATAAATACTTAAATTAGGATTGGGTATTACCAGATCAGAGTCGATTCCCATCACCTTACCAAATCCTTCGCATTTTTTACAAGCACCATATGGGCTATTGAAAGAGAAAAAATCCAAGCTTGGTTCCTCAAATAAAATTCCATCTTTGATAAATAGATTATTAAAACTTTTTAGAGAAGGTTTATTTTCCTTTACATGAATAATATTACAAGATCCCTTGCCCTCATGAAAAGCAAGCTCCAAAGAATCAAGAATTCTAGACTGATTTTCGGGGTTATCATCATTTTTTATTCTGTCAATTATAATTTCAAAATCTCCTGATATATTTTCATAATTTAAATCTATTATTTTATTTTTTTCCCATATTTTAGAATAGCCTTGCTGTAAATAAATTTGTATTTGGTCTTTAATGGTTCTGCCTTTTGGAATGGTTACAGGACATGAAATTAAAAGTTTTGATTCTTTTGGAAGTTTAAGTATATAATCCAAAATATTTTCAGGCGAATCTTTATTTACTAACTGATTACTTACTGGAGAATATGTTCTACCAATTCTTGCGAATAACAGTTTTAAATAATCATATATTTCTGTAGTAGTTCCAACCGTACTTCTGGGATTGGAAGAGTTTACTTTTTGTTCGATGGCAATTGCAGGTGATATCCCTTTAATATCATCTATGTCAGGTTTTTCAATTCTTCCCAAAAATAATCTAGCATAAGCACTTAAACTTTCAATATATCTTCTGTGTCCTTCAGCATACAGAGTGTCAAAAGCTAAAGATGATTTTCCTGACCCAGAAACTCCTGTTAAAACAGTCAATTTGTTTCTGGGAATTGAAACAGAAATATTTTTCAAGTTATGAACTCTTGCACCAATTATTTCTATGTTTTTATAGATTTTGACTCCCATTTGTCTTTTAACAGATTGCTAAAATAATAGAATAGTTTTCAGATAATAGATTTGTTTCTTATATTTGTAAATAATAATTAAAATCACTTGCCTATAAATTAATTCTACTTAGAAATTTTTATTTAAAACAACTAAACGTAGAATTATGTATTCAAAAGAAAGTGATGAATTCCTTATAAAAGAATTTCGTTCTGGTAATAATAAAGCATTTGATGCTCTGTTAAATAAGTATAAACAAAGAGTATTTTCCTACATCCTTCAAATGGTTAAAGACCAGGATTTGGCCAATGACTTATTTCAAGAAGTTTTTATTAAAGTGATAACCAATTTGAAAAAAAACCATTATAATCATGAGGGTAAATTACTATCATGGATTTTAAGAATTTCTCATAATCAAGTGATAGATTTTTTCAGAAAAAGTTCCAAAATGCCAATAGCAGGAAGATCATCTAATCTAACAGAAGACTTTAATATTTTTGATTTAATAAAATTAGAAGAAAAATCTGCAGAAGATATTATGGTAAATGAACAAATTACTAAAGATGTTCGTATTCTTATTGAAGAGTTACCTGAAGAACAAATGGAAGTGGTGAAAATGAGATATTTTCTTCAAATGAGCTTTAAAGATATAGCAGATAAAACAGGAGTCAGTATCAATACATCTTTGGGTAGAATGAGATATGCTTTAATAAATCTTAGAAAATTAGTAAGTGACAAAAATTTAATTCTTACTAATTCATAGATCTTACAATATTTTTTTTAAAAAATCGTTAGGTATATTAAATTAAATATGCCTATGGTTAAAATTACAAAAGTTGTCTATGAAAAAGATATGATGAATCCTTCAAAAGAAATTATTTTTTCTTTGAAATCATTAGCTAGATCTTATAATTCAATGCACTCTAAGTCAATGAATAAATCTATTAATTGGATTGATAATTAGTTTTTAAAATATTCTGATACAATGAGGTCTTTTGTTTGGTGATTCCAACTGTAAAAACCTTCTTTAGATTTAACTCCCAGCTTTCCAGCCGTAACCATGTTTACAAGTAAAGGGCAAGGAGCATATTTGTCTGTACCAAATCCGTCTTGTAGCACTTTTAATATTGCTAAACAAACGTCCAGCCCTATAAAATCAGCTAATTGAAGAGGTCCCATTGGATGAGCCATCCCCAGTTTCATAACGGTATCAATTTCTTCTACTCCAGCAACCCCTTCATGAAGAGTAATTATAGCTTCGTTTATCATTGGAATTAAAATTTTATTAGCAACGAAACCTGGAAAATCATTCACTTTTACAGGAGATTTGCCAATATTTTTAGAAAGCTTCATAATAGAATCAAGCGTTTCATGTGAGGTAGAATATCCTTTTATGATTTCCACTAATTTCATAATTGGAACTGGATTCATAAAATGCATTCCAATAACTTTATCAGCTCTTGAAGTATGTGCTGCAATTTTAGTAATAGAAATAGAAGAAGTATTGGTTGCTAATATGCAATTCTTAGGAGCAAGTAAATCAATTTCTTTAAAAATAGTTAGTTTTACATCAAGATTCTCGGTAGCTGCTTCAATAGCAAGTCCTGCATTTTCTAATCCTATTTTAAGATTAGATGTAGTAACTAAGTTGTCAAGTGTATTCTCCTTATCCAAAATGGTTATTTTTTCTTTGTTAACCATTCGATCTAAATTTTTTGATATGGTTAACATTGCTTTTTGTAAAGCTTCTTCAGAGACATCAATTAAATTAACATTATATCCATTTTGAGCAAATACATGAGCAA
The DNA here is from genome assembly GCA_002457645.1 of Bacteroidetes bacterium MED-G20. GTDB lineage: Bacteria > Bacteroidota > Bacteroidia > Flavobacteriales_D > Parvicellaceae > MED-G20. The sequence goes on along the minus strand of NTKH01000032.1, from coordinate 10,153 downwards.
TTCCATTCCCCATTGTTCCAGCTCCTATTACAGCAATATTTTTCATCATTTTTTATACAAATATATAGAACTCATTGTACTTTATTTACCAGTTCCTCTAAGCATGATGATGACAGTATAAAATAATATTTTTATATCAAGACTAAGAGACATATTTTCAACGTATAATAAATCAAATTTTAATCTAGCAATCATTTCTTCTACATTTTCAGCATATCCGTATTTTACTTGTCCCCAACTTGTAATACCCGGCTTTACCTTGCTTATATGTTTGTAATGAGGAGCTTTTGCAATAATTTTTTTTATGAAATATTGTCTTTCAGGTCTTGGACCAACCAGCGACATTTCTCCTTTTATGACATTGAAAAATTGAGGAGTTTCGTCAAGTCTGGTTTTTCGCATGAATCTTCCAATATTGGTAATTCTACTATCGTGTTTGCTTGAGAGTTGGGGGCCATTTTTTTCAGAATCAATATACATAGACCTAAACTTGTATATCTTAAAAGGTTCATTTTTATATCCAATTCGTTCTTGTTTAAAAATAATTTCCCCTTTTGATCCTGTTTTAATAAATACAGATAGTATAATGAAAATAGGAGACAAAATAATGATGGCAATTATTGAAATGAATAAATCCATTATTCTTTTTAATGTTTTTTGCCAAGAGGGCATCATTTCTGGGTTGACCGAAATCAACAATGCTCCAAAAATAGAATTCATTTTTACAGAACCGGTCAGTATGCTATACATGTCTGCAACTACCTTTATCTCAACTTTTAAATCTGCTAAATCATTAATAATATTATTAATTTTCTCGTGTTCCCTTGGCTCAGTTGCAATAATTACTTCTTCAATTTTCTTATTATTAATGATTTGAGATATCTCATTATATGCTCCTAATTTTTTTAACCCAGTTTCGTTAATTACATCTTTTCCTCCATTGGTATATATATAGCCTAATATAAAATGACCCGATGATTTCTTTAAGTTACAAATCTCTAAATAAGTATCTTTTGCTTTTTCACTGTTTCCAATTATTATGGTTTTAAAGCCAATTTTTTTATTATGAATTTGATTGACCGTTCTTGATGTTAAGATTATTCTAGGTAAAAAAGTGATTATTATGTGTAATAAGAAAAGAACAACAAAAAGAGTGTAGTAGTCCTGGTAAGTATTTATATTGTCGTCTAACAATAAAATAAAAAAGATTAATATAATTCCAATAAAAGTTTGTGAAGTTATTTGGGTTATTTCTTTAAGCCTATATTTTTTATAAACGTTCTTATAATTCCCCAAAATGGCATAAAGTATTATCCACAATAATGATATTAAAAAAGTGCTTATTATTAACTTTTTACTTATTTCAAACTCAAATTTTTCAATATATGTTTTTCTAAAGTAATTAAATATAATCCAGCTCAATCCAGCAGAAATAAAATCAAAAAACAAGTATACATACCAAAAATACTTTTTTCTCATTGTCTGAAAATTACTTTAAAGTTGTCAAGTAAAATAGATATGTCATTATTGCTGTTATCGTTAGTTACGGATATATATAAATCAAATTCAGTAGCACTGGTAAAGAAACTGGTAGCGTCTGGTATAAATAAGTAAGTTTTATTCCATAGTATTTCATTTTCATAGGTTGGAATCATAGTTATCAGAGGTTGTTTTTGGTAGGCTGGTAGGCTGGCGTCTTTGTGAAGTATTCCTAATGTAAAAGGATAGTTATTTGCATAATTTAGCTCAATATAGGCTGGAATATTTAAATTCTTGGGAAATTGATTGAAATTTAATTCATTCGTTCTTAATTCACAGTAGTATTGACTACTGTCCATATTAATGAATCCTGCATCTCCTTCAAAAAGTGAGGTTTCGGGAAATTCTATAATTGATAAATCTACTTGAGAAAGGACATGAGATTGAAATTTATGCTGTGGATCTTCAAAATCTTCTATCCAAAAATAAAGATCTTCTTCATAGGTTGTTTGGGGTGTAATATTTAAAATACTATCCGGAATTAAGTTACAAGTTGTGTCAAATGGTAAGTAGAAAGGATACTTTTTCCTGTCTGCTGCAATCCCATTTCTCTTGATACCAGGATAAATTACTAAATTTTTAAAACCCTCATAATGTAAAGGAATTGTAGCTGGAAGTTCATATACTCCTTCCAAATTTCCATTCACATATATCCAAGCATCTGTGATTTTTTCACTATTGGTTCCTTGATTGTTGTTACTAATTGTAAAAATAAAATCATCTATATGAATAAAAGATGGTGCCTTTTCGGGGCTGTCAATAATTTGACAACTACAATTAATAAGTACTAAAAAAAAGAAAAAGCGTTTCATGATTTTGAAACGTGAAATTAAGGTTAATTATTATAAATTAAGCAATCAATTTTGACCCATAGTAATTTGCTCCATAACATCTGTTGTTAATTGTAAGGCCATTTGAGCAGCTTTTAAATCTACAGTAGGGTTGACGTTGGACTCAATGGAATTTAAAAATGATTTTAATTCTTCTTCTATAGGATTTATGTTACTAACACTTTCAGTCTGTATGATCACACTTTCTTTAGGCTTGAAGTTGGGGCTGGTAACAACTATTTTATCAGAGGGAATTTTATTTGAATCCAGTCTTATAAATTCATGAGATCTGTTTAAAAAGTCTACGGAAACATATGCGTTTTTCTGAAAAAATCTGGATTTTCTTACGTTGTTTAGTGACATTCGACTGGAAGTGATATTAGCAACACAGCCGTTTATAAATTCAATCCGTGCGTTGGCAATATCTGGAGTATTGCTAAGAACACTAACTCCACTAGCATTAATAGACTTCACGGGAGATTTCACAACATGGAGTACAATATCTAAATCATGAATCATTAAATCGTGAATGACTGAAACATCAGTTCCTCTCGAATTAAACTGAGCCAAACGATGAACTTCAATAAACCGTGGTTGATTTATAAGTTTTTGTGCCTCTGTGAAGGCTGGATTAAATCTTTCGACATGTCCTACTTGGACTTTTCTTCCTGTAGTTTGAGCTAGTTTTATAAGTTTTTTAACTTCTTCAATGGTGTGGGTTACCGGTTTTTCAATAAATACATGCTTGTTAGACCTAAGTGCTTCTTTTGCACAGTTGAAATGGGATAGAGTAGGAGTAACTATATCAACTATATCAGAATTATCTATCAATTCTTGATAGCTTTCAAATGACTTAATATTAAACTTAGATTTTATTTCTTTTCTTACTTTAGGATCACTATCAAAAAAACCAACCAGATTTACAAAAGGAGCGTTTTGTAAAATTTTTAAATGAATTTTACCAAGGTGTCCCGCTCCTACAACTCCAATTTTGTACATGTAGCAAATGTATTAAAAATGAAAACTATTATTTAATTGTCTATTATTAAACGCAAATTATTAACATTTATTGTTGGCAATATTTTAAGTAAGGTTATTTTTATATTGTAAATACTATTTGTTTTGTAAGAGAATGATGGAGGTTAAATTTAAAGGACTTTGCTCAAAGCTAATTTTAGAACTTAAGGCTAAAGGAATTAAAGATCAAAAAGTATTAGATGCAATAAGTGTTACTCCAAGACATTTGTTGTTTGATCTAGTTTTTAGAGATAAATTTGCATATCAAGACATTGCCTTTCCCATTGGTGAAAATCAGACAATTAGTCAACCATATACCGTCGCTTTTCAAACCGAGTTATTGTCAGTCAGTAGGGGAAGTAAAATTCTAGAAATTGGGACAGGATCTGGATATCAAACTGCGGTGCTTTGTCAGCTTGGAGCCAAAGTTTTTTCTATTGAAAGACACAAATCCTTATTTCAAAGTGCTAAGTTATTTTTAAATCAAAATAACTATAGAGCTCAATTATTTTTTGGTGATGGTTTTATAGGAAAGGAAGTATTTGCACCTTATGATGGTATTATTGTTACTTGTGGAGCCCCTTTTGTTCCAAAAGATTTGAAATCACAGCTTAAAGTGGGGGGAAGAATGGTCATACCTGTGGGAGAAGGTGAAGTGCAACAAATGAAGTTAATTCAACGTTTAAAAGAAGATGATTTTAAAGAAACTAATTATGGAGACTTTAAATTTGTGCCCATGTTAAAAAATATAAATAATTGAAAATCATTTATTTAAGTATATTTATTTAAATTTATAGTTGTTATGAAAAAGATTTTATTGTCTATTACCACATTAACTTTATTTAGCAGTTTATTGATAACTGTTTCTGGTCAAGATACTATTAATAAAAAAGATAATTGGCTCTCATTTGAAGGACAGATTTATCCTAATTTTAATGAAGATAATTACAGACCTCAGTTTAAAGTACGTTTGAATTTTAATAAAAAATCTGCTCTAAGATTAAACACAAACTTTCAACGAAAATTAGATTATGAAGAAATATATGAGTCAGGTGGCCAGGGAGTTGGCTCAGTTGATAAAATTAGCTCTATGTATCAATTTTCTTTGGGATATGAATCACAAAAGAAATTAGAAAATAGCTTAATTTATTCTGGAATTGAGGGTGTCTTAGGTTTTGGGAGAAATGATGAATATGGTTCCAGAACTGACTCAGTTAATTATATTTCTAATTTAAATTATAATTATAAACAGCCAGTTCAATCTTTTGGAGTTCGATTATTTATGGGAGGTGAATATTACTTCAATTCAAATATATATTTAGGAACTGAGTTTGGGATAATGCTTCTTAAAACAACTTACCAAGATCGTACTTATGAAACTATTTATGATAGTTCTTCAAGTCCCTCTAGCTTATCTATAGATACTCCTAAAAATTCATCTTCTTCTCTATTGTATTCTGGACTTGGAATGTTGAGAGTAGGATTTGTATTTAAATAATTTATTTTTTAGCTCATTTATTAATATAATGACTTATATTCGCAGCCGATTAGCATAACAATAACTAAAATAGTGTTGACATGTATGTAGATTCAAGCAAAAAAAAAGATATTTTTAAAAAATTCGGTAAAGGAGAGTCAGATACTGGATCAGCAGAAGGTCAAATAGCTTTATTCTCTCACAGAATCAAGCATTTAACAGATCATTTAAAGACCAACAAAAAAGATTTTAATACTCAAAGGTCGTTAATTAGGCTGGTAGGTAAAAGAAGAGATCAATTGGATTATTTAAAAAATAAAGATATCGAAAGATATAGAGCTATTATTAAAAAATTAAATATAAGAAGATAATAGACTTTGTAAAATGTATTTGGGGGGACTATTGCGTTTGCGTAATGGTCCTTTTTTTGTAAAATTTAAACTAAAAAAATGAATATAATAACTAAAAAAATGAGTCTTCCAAATGGAAAAGAAATTTCCATTGAAACAGGAAAGTTAGCTAAGCAAGCTGATGGTTCTGTAGTGGTAAGAATGGGAGATACAATGATTCTTGCAACAGCTGTTGCTAATGTAGATGTAAGAGATGGTGTAGACTTTATGCCCCTTACTGTAGATTATAGAGAAAAATTTGCGTCAACTGGAAAATTTCCCGGAGGTTTTCTTAAAAGAGAAGCAAGACCATCCGATGAAGAGATTCTTACAATGAGATTAGTAGATAGAGCTTTAAGACCACTTTTCCCTGGAGACTATCATGCGGAAACTCAGGTAATGATGCAATTAATGTCTTCCGACAAAGAAAATATGCCTGATGCTTTAGCTTGTTTAGCTGCCTCAGCATGTTTAGCAGTTTCTGATATTCCATTTAATGGTCCAGTTTCCGAAGTTAGAATTGTTAGAATTGATGGAGAATTTTCTATTAATCCAACATTTGAAGAAATGAAGAGTGCCGATATGGATATGATGATTGCAGGAACATTGGACAGTATTGTTATGGTTGAAGGTGAAATGAACGAAGTTTCAGAAGCTGAAATGTTGGAAGCTATTAAAGCTGCTCATGTTGTAATAAAAGAGCAATGTCAATTACAATTAGATATTGCTTCTGAAGTTGCAAAAGCCAATCCAAAAAGAGAATACTCTCATGAGACTCATAATGATGAATTGAGAAAAAGTATTTATGATTTTTCATATCAAAGATGTTATGATGTTGCTAAGCAAGGTCTAGCAGATAAGCATAAAAGAGCAGAGTTGTTTGGAGCTATCAAAGAAGATTTTAAAGCTACTTTGTCTGAAGAGGACATGACAGAGCTAGGTTTTTTAGTAGGACCTTATTTTAAAGCTGCTCAAAAAGCTGCTGTAAGAAGAGTGGTTCTTGATGAGAAGATTAGGTTAGATGGAAGAAAATCAAATGAAATAAGACCAATTTCTTCCGAGGCCGGTTATTTACCAGGATTTGTACATGGATCAGCTTTATTTACCAGAGGGGAAACACAGTCATTAACTACTTTGACATTAGGAAGTACTTTAGATGTTCAAAGAAAAGATGGTGCTTTAGCTGAAGATGATTTAGACTTTTTATTGCACTACAATTTCCCTCCGTTTTCAACAGGTGAAGCAAGAATGAGATTTAGTGTTAGTAGAAGAGAAATTGGACATGGCAACTTGGCTTTAAGAGCTCTAAAGCCCATGATTCCAGGCAAACCAGAAAATCCATATACCATAAGATTGGTCTCAGAGATATTAGAGTCTAATGGTTCATCTTCTATGGCAACTGTATGTGCAGGAACACTGGCATTAATGGACGGTGGAATCAAGCTAAAAAGGCCTGTTTCAGGAATCGCTATGGGTTTAATTCAGGACGAAACTGGAAAATACGCTGTATTGTCTGATATTCTTGGCGATGAAGATCATTTAGGAGATATGGACTTTAAGGTGACTGGAACAGAACAGGGAATTACTGCTTGCCAAATGGACATCAAGGTAGATGGTTTAGATTATAAAGTTTTGGAAGAGGCTTTGAGTCAAGCAAAAGAAGGAAGAATGCATATCCTAGGTGAAATGATGAAAACATTATCTGAGCCTAGAGAAGATTTCAAGGCCCATGTTCCTAGGATAGAAAATATATCTGTTCCTGAAGATGCCATTGGAGGAATTATTGGAAAAGGTGGAGAAACTATTCAAGCTATTCAGGCAGAAACGAATACATCCATTGGAATTGGTGATGCTGTTGACGGAATGGCTAATGTAGAAGTATTTGCTGAAGAAAAAGAAGGAATGGATGAGGCAATGAGAAGAATCAACTTAATTGCATATCCCCCAACAGCTGAAGTCGGTGAAACTTATCAAGGAAAGGTTAAAAACATCGTTGCTTTTGGAGCATTCTTAGAAATTCTTCCAGGAGTGGATGCTTTATTGCATATTTCTGAAATTGATCATAAGAGGGTGGAGAAGGTAGATGAGTATATGAAACCTGGGGATGTAATGGATGTAAAGGTTATTGGTAAGGATCCTAAAAATGGAAAGTTAAAGATTTCAAGAAAAGCTTTAATAGAGAAACCAGCTCCTCCAACAAAAGATTAAATTTTTTTTGTAAAGCCCACGTAATGTGGGTTTTATGATTACTTTTGGTAAAACGTAACTTTAGATAGTTCGCTTGCGTAAACGTAACTTCTAACCAAACTAACGTATAGAGATCATAAATAAATAAATGAGACAACTTAAAATAACAAAACAGGTTACCAACAGAGAAACAGCATCTCTAGATAAGTATCTTCAGGAGATAGGAAGGGTAGATTTAATTACTGCAGAAGAAGAGGTAGAGTTAGCTAAAAGAATCAAAGAAGGTGACCATCCTGCTTTGGAAAGGTTGGTAAAAGCCAATTTGCGTTTTGTTGTTTCTGTTTCTAAACAATACCAAAATCAAGGTCTTACCCTCCCAGATTTGATAAATGAAGGGAATTTAGGTTTGATTAAAGCTGCTCAAAGGTTTGATGAAACAAGAGGTTTTAAATTTATTTCTTATGCTGTTTGGTGGATAAGACAATCTATTCTACAAGCACTAGCAGAACAATCTAGAATTGTTAGGTTGCCATTAAATAAAATTGGTTCTATAAATAAAATTAACAGAGCTTTTTCGGATTTAGAACAAAAGTATGGAAGACCACCTACTCCCGAAGAAATAGCTGAATCTTTAGATATTACTATTGAAGAGGTAAAGCAATCAATCAAAAATAATGGCCGACATCTTTCTATGGATGCACCCTTAAAAGATTCTGAGGATAGTAATAACATGTATGAGGTGATGTCTTCTGACTCCTCTCCTAAGCCCGATAAGCAGTTAATGAATGAATCACTCAGAAGAGAGATAGAACGTTCCTTATCTACTTTAACCCCTAGAGAAGCAGATGTTATTCGTTTGTACTTTGGACTTAGTGGAAAACATCCGATGACATTAGAAGAAATAGGAGAAAAGTTTGATTTGACAAGAGAAAGAGTTCGTCAGATTAAAGAAAAGTCCATTAGAAGGTTAAAACATACATCGAGAAGTAAGTTGTTGAAATCTTACTTAGGATAATTTCTAATTACAACTTAAGTTTATTTTCTTTGTGGTATAAATACCATAATAAATGAGTCACTTAATTGCACCATCACTTTTGGCATCTGACTTTGCTAATCTTCAAAAAGAATGCGAAATGATTAATTCTAGTGATGCTGATTGGTATCATTTGGACGTGATGGATGGTGTTTTTGTTCCCAATATATCCTTTGGAATTCCCATTATAAAATACATTAACAAACATACTTTAAAGCCATTGGATGTTCATTTGATGATAGTTGAACCAGAACGTTATATAAAAGACTTTAAAAACGTGGGAGCCAATATCTTAACAGTACACTTAGAGGCTTCTAAACACTTGCATAGAACACTTCAAGCTATTAAGCAAGAAGACATGAAAGCTGGTGTTGCATTGAATCCTCACACTGCTGTTGAGCAGTTAGAACCTGTATTAGAAGAAACAGATTTGGTATGTGTGATGTCCGTTAATCCAGGCTTTGGAGGGCAGGCCTTTATAGAAGGTACTTATAGAAAAGTGGAGAAGCTTAAAAATATGATTGTAAAAGCTGGATTAGATACTAAAATTGAAATTGACGGAGGAGTTACTTCTAAAAATGCTAGAAAGCTAATAGAATGTGGAGCTGACGTACTTGTAGCAGGAAGTTTTGTATTTAAATCTGAAAATCCTACTCAAACCATTTCTGAACTTAAAAATATTTAATCTTTTCCTTCTAGATAGTCTTGGAGGTGTTCAAAATGGGGAGTTAGTTTTCCATTCATTGTCTCAGAAGCTCTGAAAATTATATCATCTGGGTCATTTCCTGTTAATGGTTCCAGTACATGTTCAATAAACATTTTACCAAATTCAGTTGAAGCGTCTTTAGGAAGCTCACAAGGTAGATTATCAACTGCCATTACGCCAATACTATTTTGATCAAAAAAATCAACTTCTTTTTCAGTAAATGGGTCGTATCCATAAAGAGGATCTGCTATAGTAGAAGGTCTAATTGTAGAAGCAACAGGGCCATCAATATCGCAGCTTACATCTGCTACAACAGAAATTTTCCAATTTGGATTTTTAGCATCTTCTCTTGAAAATATTAATGGAGATCGATTATCCCAGTAGTGACAAGCTAGGTATAAATTGGCTTTTTTGGCATAATTCATAAATGTTGAGTTATGACCAGAAGGATTATTAAAAAAGGCAGATTTATCAAAACTATTATTATCATCTCTAGAAAAATAATCTTCTACATCTAGTTGAGTGAAAACCGGATATCTAAAATTTCCATTTAAAAACTCATCAGGAGAAACTCTTTTAATATTCGTTTTTTCTAATACTTCAATGGCACCTCCAGCAACACGCCCCCCTCCTGTAATCACTAATTTAAAATTAGTTGGAAGTTGAAGATTAGCCAATTCATTTTCCATTTCAAGTCGGTCTTCACACAAATGAGCTCTTTTAAGAGCATAACTATTGTTTTTTATGCCATATCCCAATAATCCATTATAACAGCCTACAATGCCTGCAAAACGACCAAATGCGATTAATCTTTCTCCCTTTACATTGGTAATGGTTTCCCAGTCGATTAATTGAATATTTTTTCGGATAATGGCTTGAAGTAATTTTCTATTGTAAGGTTGTTTTTTGAATGTATGGGAAAAGAAAAAGTATTTTTTGTTGGGAATTAAATCTTCAATAGGAACTTCTTTAACT
>NTKH01000031.1 GCA_002457645.1 Bacteroidetes bacterium MED-G20 | reverse complement strand
AGCAGATACCATTAAACTTCTACCCGGAGCGCTAATTCCCGATGCAAAAGTCTTGTAATGAACATCCAATAAATTATACAGTCCTAAAGACAGTTTTAAAGATTCTTTATATTGATAACCAACTTGAGTATTTATTACCCACCAGCTAGGATAACCCATTGGCGAAGCCTCTAGGGGGTTGTCAGTGTTCCCTTGGCCAAAAAGTTTATTACTTTTTTCTGCGTTAAAATTATTTAATATTTGAAATTCAAATTTTTTAAAAATATAATTCAAATTTAGTTTGCCAAATAATGGAGGAATATGACTCATGGGAATTTCTTCTTTTTCAAGAATCCCACTGGTATAACAAAGACTAGAATGAACCTTAATATTTTTAAAAAAAGTAATAGAAAGCGACCCGCTTAGCCCATAAACTATTCCAAATGCATTATTTTGATTTGCTAAAATTTCATAATAATTGCTATCGTAATAAATTAAGCTAGAGCCATTAATTTCTAAACTTTGTTTGGTAATTACATTGTCCAAAATTGTGAAAAAAGAAGTGGAAGAAAAACTAAATTGAATGTTGTTAAAATTGATTTTTTTGCCAATTCCCAAAGAAAAATTATAAGCATATTCTGGAACTAATTGACTATTAGGAACTGTTAAAAATTGATCTTTTATAAATACTTTTCCTAAATCGTCAATATTGGGAGCTCTAAACCCGGTACTTAAATCCAAAAATATTTTTGTTGTTTCATTAGGATAAAAATAAGAGCTAATTGAAACACTAAGAGAATGTCTTTTTATTTCAAAATCATCTGACAAAAAATCTAGTAGAGTATCGTTAAATATTGCAGAGGCTTGATTCCAAGTATACCTGATTCCTCCAATTAGCGAGAGTCTATTTTTTTTTAGATTGTAACTGGCATAAATAGCAGGAAAAAAAATATTACTTCCTCCATTAGGATATCTTGAATCTATAAAAGAAGTAGAGCTGTCTAAGAGATTAAGTTGATAAGCTCTGCTATCAACATTATTATAATATGTCTCTGTTCCATAATCTAGTCTTGAATTTGCCCCAATAGATTTTGAAAACTGGATATTAGACCCAAGAACATTAACATTCTCTACAGAATTTTTTTGAAAAAAACTATTAAATCTCCTTGTGATCCTAGACTCCTGAATATATTGGTGAGAAAAAACAGCTCTAATATCATCAAATAAAGTAGAGGAGAAAGGAGAAGAAAAAGCAATAGAATTCAAAAGTCTTTTTTGTGGGCCATAATTCCACTGAGCATATTCTGGAAGATTATTTAAAGTTAGGTTATTGAGCTGGTCCAGCCTTTGAAGATTGGAAGAAGAGCTAAATTGAGAGTTGATAATTAATCTTGAAGTTGTACTTAATTTAAAAAGAATTTTATTAGTTAAATCAATTTGATTGAATCCAACTCCTCTCTGTATAGATGGATTGGAATTGGCAATCATTGTGTCTTGAAAATTATTAAATTCTGTATAAAAATTATGTAACCCCCAGTTTTGAAAGCCATGGACCCTGTTTTTTCCCATGGAAACATCTCCAAATTTTTTATAGGTTATAGATGTTAAAGATGCTACATTTTTACCTGATAAATTAAAATTAATATGGTTGGAAAGTTCATTGGTTGCACTATTAAATCTAGTAAAATACAATCCAGAAAAACTGGAAGTATCATTTGTATTTAACAAAGTAGGATCTTTAGTTTTATAATGAATAACTCCGCCAATAGCATCACTACCATAAGAAACTGCAGAAGGACCAAAAATCACATCGCAACTCTCTAAAATAAAAGGATCAACGGTAATGCTGTTTTGTAAATGTCCACCACGATAGATGGCATTATTCATTCTTACGCCATCTACCATTAATAAAATTCTATTTGCTTCAAAGCCTCTAATTATTGGGCTGCCACCCCCAAAACTGCTTTTTTGAATGGTTACTCCGTCAGATAAAAGTAATAATTCTGCTCCTGTAGATACATTTGAGTTATATATTTCCTTTGACTTCACAACCTGATGATTTAATTCAGAAAGTCCAATAGGTAATTGAGTATTTGACTCTACTTTTGCTTCGAAAATTGGAAGTGACTTATAATTTGAAATTGAAGTGAAAAATTGATAGTTATTGTTTAATATTTCAAAATGAGTCATTGAAATAATGGTGTCAGATAATATTAACGAAAGAGAATCAAAATTTGAAATGGATTTAAAGTTTAAAACTCCACTTTTATTGGTAATCAATGTGTCTTTATGATGTCCTTTCGAAACTAATACTTTATAAAATTTCAAAGGATTCCCAAACTCATTTTTAAAAGAAATTGTTTGGCTTACAAAACTTGAAAACAAAAAGAAAAAAAAGAAAAAAAGAAAGTATGATTTTAATTGTCCAATCAATCGTATAAAGATTGTAAGATCTTAATGGAATTCAGTTTATCAGTATTTATAACATCATGATATAACATATATCTTAAAAGCATTTCCATAATTAACCTTCTATTAGTAGCATTAATTTTAAAAGAAAATACATTATCAATATTCGTGCCTAATAATGTGTGGAGTAATTTATATGGGAAATTTTCATCTAAAGAGTGGTCTTGAAATGAAGAAAATTTACCATCTGATAAATTAAAATAAGAATTTTGATCACTGTAATTATTTATTGGTTGTATACCAAAATGATGCAATATTTCCTTTAAGAAAAAAATTCCAAATACTGAATTAAATGTTTCGTGCTCAAATAAAATAATCATTTTCTTTAGTTCTAAGAATAATGTTTCATTCTTGTCTTCTTTATGTATTACTTTATTTAATAACTCTGTTAGCAGTAGAGCATAACCGGTTTTCCTTATGTCGCTTATAATACTGATAATTGGAACAGACATTTCAATATTAGTAGCTCTATTTAGCTTTTTTTCGGAATTGTAAGGAGATGAAAACTCAATAAAATGAAAAGGTTGGAATAAAAAAGATTTGTTTTTTTTTGAGCCTCTAGAAAAAATAAAACTAGACCTTCCGTATTGCCTTGTAAACAACTCAATTATTATTGAACTGTGATTTAAATTTGTTGCCCTTAAAAAAAGCCCTTCAATTCTTTGACTCATAAAAGATTGAATGAAATTATAAAATGAGCTCCTTGACTATTATTAGAAATACTAATTTTAGCATTGTGATTAGAAATTATTTGCCATACTAAAGCTAACCCAAGCCCTTTACCTTTAGATTTAGTAGTGAATTTTGGTTCAAATATTTTTTGATGGATATCTAATGGGATTCCTGGACCATTGTCCATAAAATGAACCACTAGATTGGCTCTTGTTTTAATAAAATTTATCTCAATCAATCCTTTGTTATTCATTGCTTGCAAACTATTTTGAATAAGATTATTAAAAACTCTTATTAATTGGTTTTCATCTCCTAGAATTGTAAAAGAGCTTATGTTATTTTGATTTATTTTAAAGTCTACCTGACTTTCATGTTTAAATAAATTAATGGTTTTTTGTAAAATTTTTAATAAGTCTAATTCTTTCATACTTCCCTTAGGAAGTTCTGCATAATTAGAAAACTCATCTGCAATTTCGCTTAAAACATTAATTTGCTGAACCATTTTAGATTGAAAATCTTTAAGTGTTCTTTCATCACTTTTTTCTGCTAATAGTAAAGATCTAGAAAGATGTTGGACACTTAACTTCATGGGTGTCAATGGATTTTTTATTTCATGAGCAACTTGTTTTGCCATTTCTCTCCATGCATTCTGTCTTTCGTTTTGAGCTAATTGCTCTTTACTTATTTCTAGCTTATTAAGCATATCGTTATAAGCTGTTACCAGTACTCCAATTTCATCATTATTCTTCCAATTTAGTCTATCGTTATTGTCGCCTATTTCTACACTTTTAATTTTTTGACTAACAGCAGCGAGTGATTTTGTGATATAAGTTGAAAGAAAATATGCTAAAATACCTGCACCTAGAAATAACAAAAAGAATATAGTAAGCAACCTCTTTAAAAAGCCCCATAGTTCAGTTTTGTTTGAAAAATTAGATGTATGGTATGGAATATTAATGATAACCATTCTTTGATTCATCTTATTAACTGCATAAGAAAAAGAATTAATATCTCCATTCAAATTGGGTTCTACAATTCTACCAATTGGTTCATTATTGAGTTTTTTCATCACCTTTTTAGGCAACGAAATAGATGAAAATTTTTCTTGAAAAATAGTGTCGTTAGTGTTGATCAATAACTCTCCAGATAAATTATAAATGATGATGGGTAAACTATTTACATCAGAAATCTCTCTTACCTTATAATCAAAATCTTTGGTTATAAATTCATTTACCTGACTGGGCTTAAGGTCATTTAAAAAATATTGTAAGGAACTGGCTACAGTTCTTTCCTTTCTTTGGATTCTTTTCAAATGATATTGAGTATTTTGACTTTTAAAAAAATAAAAAGTGGTGGTGCCAATTACTACTAATGAAAAGACCACTAGGGCAAGTATAGAGATATAGAATCTATTTTTTAAAGAGGAGTAAAACCATTTCATCCACAGTAAATTTATGGAAAAGGTTTATAATAATTAATATTATGAAAATTTATCCTCCTAAAGCTTCGGCTCCAGCAACAATCTCAAGAATTTCGTTGGTTATAGCTGCTTGTCGGGCTTTATTGTAAAATAATTTAAGGTCATTTTTCATTTCATTTGCATTATCTGTAGCCTTGTGCATGGCCGTCATTCGAGCACCATGCTCTGAAGCAAATGAATCTAAAAGAGCTTTATACAATTGTATTTTTAAAGATTGTGGAATTAAATCGTTAAGAATTTCCTCTTTATCTGGCTCATAAATATAATCTGTATTTGTACTAGATTCGATATGAGGAGGACTTACAGGCAAAAAAGGTTCATTCTGTGTAGACTGAATAGCAGCGTTTTTAAAGGAATTATAGATTATGAATGCTTTATCAAATTGATTATTCTTAAAAGCACTAATTAATTTATTAGTTATTTCAATAGAGTTCTCATAATTTAAAGAATCCCATATGGACTGAACATCTTTCGGAAGGTGATCGCTATTGTTAATTAAATCAGTTTTTTTAAAAGCATCAAATACTTTTTTACCCACCGTTAGGATGCTGTAATTATTTTCAGGATTAGAAGAAATAGTCTTTTTTATTTCCTTAACAATATTATTATTAAATCCACCACACAAACCTCTATTTGAAGATAATGCGATTAATAAAATTTTATTACCCTTATTGGATTTCATCATGGGATGATCAGAATTATCTAAAGTGGAGGAAACATTAACTAGAATATCATTAAATTTTTTTGCAAATGGCCTCATTTGAACAATAGCATCTTGAGCCCGTTTTAATTTGGCAGCTGAAACCATTTTCATAGCAGATGTAATTTGCATAGTAGACTCTACTGATGTGATTCTGGTTCGTATTTCTTTTAAATTGGCCATAAATAATTATGCGACGTAATTCTTAGACATATCAGCAACTACGCCTTTGATTGTATCTGTTACTTTGTCCGTTAATTTTCCAGATTTTAATACATCTAGTTCTGATCTATGTTTTAATCTCATTAAATCTAGAAAGCTGGTTTCAAACTCCTTTATTTTTGCAGTAGGTATTTTCGAAAGAATTCCAGTTGATCCACAATAAATAATAGCAACTTGCTCCTCTACAGGCATTGGCGATCCTTCATTTTGCTTTAATATTTCAACATTTCTAGCTCCTTTTTCTAAAACAGCCATAGTAGCAGGGTCTAAATCAGAACCAAATTTAGAGAAGGCTTCAAGTTCTCTATACTGCGCTTGATCTAATTTTAAAGTTCCTGAAACTTTTTTCATCGACTTAATTTGAGCTGATCCCCCAACTCGAGATACAGAAATCCCTACATTTATAGCTGGTCTAATCCCAGCATTAAATAGATTAGCCTCTAAAAATATTTGACCATCTGTAATAGAAATAACATTAGTAGGGATATAAGCTGATACATCACCTGCTTGAGTCTCAATAATAGGAAGTGCTGTTAGTGAGCCTCCCCCCTTTACTTTTCCTTCTAAAGAATCAGGCAAATCATTCATCTGTTGGGCAATTTCATCAGAGTTATTTATTTTTGCAGCTCTCTCTAACAATCTTGAGTGTAGATAAAATACATCTCCAGGATAAGCTTCTCTCCCTGGAGGTCTTCTTAACAATAAAGAAACTTCTCTATAGGCAACTGCTTGTTTAGATAAATCATCAAATATGATTAAAGCTGGCCTACCGGTATCTCTAAAATATTCTCCGATTGCAGCCCCAGTAAAAGGAGCATAAAATTGCATTGGTGCTGAATCAGAAGCGTTGGCAGCTACTATTACTGTATATTCCATAGCTCCAGCTTCTTCTAATTTATTGACAATCCCAGCAATAGTGGACCCTTTTTGACCAATAGCAACATAAATACAAAATACAGGTTCTCCCCTATCGTAAAATTCTTTTTGGTTAATGATGGTATCTATACAAACTGTTGTTTTTCCAGTTTGACGATCTCCAATTACCAATTCTCTTTGACCTCTTCCTATTGGAATCATAGCATCAATAGCTTTTACACCTGTTTGAAGAGGCTCATTTACAGGTTGTCTATAAATAACCCCCGGAGCTTTTCGTTCGATAGGCATCTCAAACAAATCCCCATCAATAGGTCCTTTACCATCAATTGGTTGGCCAAGTGTGTCTACAACTCTTCCCAACATTTTTTCACCTACATTGATTGAAGCTATTCGATTAGTTCTTTTAACAGTATCGCCTTCTTTTATATCATTAGAAGCACCCAAAAGTACTGCTCCAACATTGTCTTCTTCTAAATTTAAGGCAATTCCTTGAAGTCCATTATCAAATTCAATTAATTCACCGTATTGAACACCTCCAAGACCATATATTCTAGCAATCCCATCACCTATTTGCAATACTGTACCTACTTCTTCAAGCTCAGCCTCTGACTTGAAGCCAGATAATTGCTCTCTTAAAATTGCTGAAACCTCTGCTGGTTTTATTTCTGCCATTTATCTAATTTTTAATAATCTTTTACAAAAAGATTTTTGTTATAACTGTTTTTTAAATTTTGTAATTGTGTTTTAACACTACTATCTAATTGATAATCTCCTATATTAATAATAGAGCCTCCTATAATTTCTGTGTTAATTTTTTCATTCAACTCTACTTCAAATTCTGTGTTTTTTTTAACAAGTGAAATAATTTTATCTCTGATTGTGTTGTCGATTGGAACAGAAGTAATAACACTAGCAGAAATTATTTTATTATGGGTCTTGTATAGTTCTACAAAATTTTCAGCAATAGAACTTAGTAAAGATTCTCTTTTTTTCTTAGTAATAATTTCAATAAATAAAAGCGTTAATTTAGAAAGTTGGTTAGAGAAAATAGAATTTATTATGGCTAATTTTTTTTCTGTGCCGATTATTGGACTTTTAAGCATTAAAGTAAAGTCACTATTTTCAGCACACACTTTATTCACTAAAACTAGGTCATTATAAGAATTTGTTAGTTGCCCTCTCTCAATAGATAGTTCAATTAACGATTTTGCATATCGTTTTGTGATTTTAGAAGATATCATAGACTAGTTCATCTGCTTTTTTAAATCTTCTTCAATTAGCTTTTTCTGACTTTTAGCATCTTTCAACTCTGTTTTGATAATTTTTTCAGCCATTTGAATTGAAATATCAGCTATTTCATTTTTTAATTCAGTCATGGCTTTCATTTTCTCATTTTTGATTTGTTCTTTAGCAGATGAAATAATTTTTTCAGCTTCAATAGAAGCTTTGTTTTTTGCATCCGCAATAGTCTTATTTTTAATGTCCCTAGCCTCTTTAATAATTGAATCTCTTTGAATTCGAGCTTCATTCAATATTTTATCATTATCTGCAGAAAGCTGTTCCATCTCTGACCTAGCTTTTTCTGCTGACGAAAGTGCATCATTGATAGAATTATTTCTATCATCAACAGCCTTTAAGATAGGCTTCCATGCGAATTTTTTAAGAAGAATTAATAGCAATACAAATATTACCACGGTCCAGAACATTAATCCTATTGCTGGAGTTACCAGTTGCATTGAATCCATTGTATAAATTTAGTTTAAAAATAGAGCTGAGGCCAACCGCCTCAGCTTCAATTCAAATATATAATTAATAAAATTAGCCTTGTAATAAAGCAACTACAACACCAAATAATGCTACACCCTCTACTAGAGCTGCCGCAATAATCATGTTGGTTTGAATCATACTTGAATGTTCTGGCTGTCTTGCCATAGACTCTAGTGCTGATCCACCAATTCTACCAATTCCAATTCCTGCTCCAATCGCTGCTAACCCAGCTCCGATTGCTGCTATTCCTGTAATTGTTCCCATTTTTCTTTTTTTTTAGGTTAAACAAAATTTTAATGATGATCCACAGTTGCTAATCCTATAAAAAGGGAGGTTAACAGTGTGAAAATATAAGCTTGTAAAAATGCCACTAGTACTTCAATTAAATCCATGAACAAAACAAATACTACAGCCACTGGTGATAAACTCCATGCTGCTAAATTACCTAGTCCACTTTGAGCCATAAATATCAGAGAAATTAAACTTAGAATAATAATATGCCCTGCTGAGATATTAGCAAATAATCTTATCATTAATGCGAATGGTTTAGTGAAAATTCCAACTATTTCAATAGGAATCATGATAGGCATCAATAGCAATGGGACACCTGGAGGATTAAAAATATGTCCCCAATAAGATTTATTTCCGGAAAAATTAGTAACCAATAGCGTAATAAACGAAAGAACTAATGTAATGGCAATATTTCCAGTAACATTAGCTGATCCTGGTAGAAGTCCAAGTAAGTTATTGACTAAAATAAAAAAGAAAAGTGTTAATAAATAAGGTAAATATTTATTGTAATTTTTACCAATATTAGGTTTAACAATATCATCTCTAACAAATAATATTAATGGCTCAAGGAAAGATAAAACACCAGAAGGTGCTCCTTTATTATTTTTAGCTTTTAATCCAGAAATACCAAAAATTAATAAAAGAACTAGTAATCCAATAAGCATAGAGGCCACGTTTTTTGTTATAGAAAAATCTATAAATGATAATCCGGAATCTTCAGAAATATGACCGTGATGATCAACAGAATATGTACGATTATCTTTAATTATTTTGGCATGTCCATGATTAAAATCTGATGACATAAAAATGTCAAAATTACCTTCTGTGTAAAGAATAATTGGAAGTGGAATTGAGAAAGATTTATCTCCCTCTCCCCATAAATGCCACTCATGAGCATCAGAAATATGATGCATTATTGATGGGACAGGATTATACACTTCATTTTCTGACTTATAAGAAGTATTATTATCAGATTCAGTAGCAAAAAAATTACCTAAAGACAGGTTGAGTAGTAGTAATGTGAAAATTGATTTTTTGAATGAAGATGAAATCATTTAAACTTAATGAATTTTAAAATTCGGCCAAAAATAATTAATTATTTTAATCACTAAAGTATTTTATATAGTTTATTATTTACCATCTCTTATTAATAAGAATATTTCAATAAACAAATATGCAAAATATAAAGCAAAAAAATGGAATATATAAATGATTGCATTCCCTGAAATATTAGAATATATGGGAAATAAAAAAATTAAACTTAATACCATTTTAAAGAAGCTCAATGATAAATAAGTAAATGGCGATTTGGATTTTCTTTTTAAAAGCCACTGATAGAATAAAAAAAATAACAGTGTTAAAAAAAATAAAAATAAATTGACAACAAAAATATCCAAAGAATTTAACTCTTTTAATTCAAAAAAATTAAGAATTGAATAGTCTGAAAATAACACTAATAAAAAAATGAAAAAAAGCTGAAAATATTTTTTATACATCTTTTTTTAGCGTTTTTAAAACTTGATAGAAAGCAGCAGTAATCGATAATAAAGAAAGCAAAAGCGTCCACCATGGAGTTAAGTTATTGGCCCTAGAATCTAAGTAGTCTCCCAGAAAAACTCCCAAAGCAATGATGACACCCATTTGGATTACTAAATTACTTAATAATAAAAATTTGTTGTGGTTATCCATAAATCATTGTTAAGCAAAAAAAAGTTATTTGCTATTTTGCCGAAAAACTTGCTGTACTTTTATATTAAACTAAAATTAATAAAGCTAGTCTATTGGAGGGGGAAAAAGCTAAAAAGAATTCAATATTTAAGAAAATATTAATCATTTTAACCATCTGGTTATTGGTATTATCACCTGCTATTGGCCTATGGGGACTCATTGAACTTGCTAATGACGAAACTCTTCCAAAAATTAAAGAATTAGAAAATCCAAAAACAGATTTAGCAAGTGTTATTTACAGTTCTGATTTAATCAATCTAGGAAAATATTACCATGAAAATAGAACAAATATTCACTATAATTATATACCAAAGTCTTTAATTAACGCCTTAATTGCAACAGAGGATGAACGTTTTTTCAAACATTCTGGAATAGACATTCGAGCGCTTGGACGAGTCCTAAAAGGGATTTTGACTGGGGATTTAAAAGGTGGGGGATCCACCATTACCCAGCAGTTAGCAAAATTACTATTTCCAAGAAAAAAATTAACAAAATTTGAATTCGCTTTAAGGAAAATTAAAGAGTGGATTATTGCATCAAAACTTGAAAAAAATTACACAAAAGAAGAGATTTTATCGATGTATTTGAACAAGTTTGATTTTTTAAATAATGCCGTTGGAATCAACTCTGCCTCCCAAGTTTACTTTAATAAATCACCAAGTCAGTTAGCATTACACGAATCTGCAATGTTAGTAGGAATGGCTAAAAACCCATCTTTATTCAATCCTGTAAGAAGACCAGACACGGTTTTTAAAAGAAGAGGTGTCGTATTATACCAAATGTTTAAAAACAACTATATCTCTAAGCAAGTATATGATTCTACTAAAGAGCTATCTCTTGACTTAGATTATAATAAAGTAGATCATCAAACTGGACTTGCTCCATATTTTAGAGAAATTTTGAGATTAGAATTAGGGAAAAAATTAGCTGAAAAGAATGAATTTGGAAATTATAATATTTGCAAATCTAATGGAGAAAAATATGATTTATATTCTGACGGACTTAAAATTTATACTTCTATTGATAGCAGAATGCAAAAACATGCAGAAAAAGCGGTAGAAGCACATTTCAAAAGCTACTTACAAGAAGCATTTGATAGAAATAATAAAAAATGTAAAAATCCACCTTTTTCAAATGATATAAGCTCCGTTCAGATAGATACCATAATAAATAAGTCATTGAGACAATCTATGTTTTATAAAAAGCTAATTGGTAAAGCATGTTCATATTGTGAAAGACCCAAAAAATATATTCAAAGAGTTAATAAAGGCTATGAGTGTTCTTATTGCGGAACTGTAAGTCCTTCGTACACCAAAATAGAAATTGATACAAAACTCAACACTAAAAGAAAAATTAAAGTATTTGATTGGAATTCTGAAAATTTTGAAAAAGACACACTTTTTTCTGCTAGAGATTCTATTAAATATTATAAAGGATTGTTGAGGTCTGGTCTAATGTCTATGGATCCGCATACAGGGCAAATAAAAGCTTGGGTTGGCGGGCCAAATTTTAAGCACTTTAAATATGATATGGTTTCAAAAGGGAAAAGACAGGTGGGATCAACATTCAAACCATTTGTATATGCAACAGCATTAGAATCTGGAGTTGTAGATCCTTGTTACAGAGTACCAGATATAGAATATTGTATAGAAGTTCCTTTCAATGAATATAGAAAAAAACTATGGTGTCCTACAAATTCTGGAGATAATTTTACAGGTGCTTTAACTTCCATATCATTTGCATTAGCTAATTCTATGAATAATATTACTGCAAGTATTATTAAAAAAGGGTCCATGATTAATGATGTTTTTAACAGGGTTGCACAGTTAGGTATTGATACATCTAAATTTGAAAAAGTACCTGCAATGGCATTAGGGGTATTTGATATTTGTGTAAAGGATATTGTTGGGGCAATTGCCCCTTTTGCTAATGAAGGAGTTTATGTTAAACCTTTATACTTACTAAGAATTGAAGATAAATTTGGAAACGTTATATATGATTATGACATCCAATCTAAACAGGTTTGGAATAAGGAAACTGCATTTTCAATTTTAGAAATGATGAAGTTAGTAACTAGAGGGATTAAACACCCTACTTTAAAAAATATTCATGGAAATCCAATTGTAGCTGGAACTGCTATAAGAATAAGAGGGAAAGAAACGGAGGATAGACCTTATGCGGGAATATCTCAACCTATCGCTGGGAAAACTGGAACTACTCAAAACCAATCTGATGGCTGGTTTATGGGATTAACCCCAGATTTAGTCACTGGAGTGTGGGTTGGGGCTGAAGACAGATCGGTTAGATTTAACACACTTAGCATGGGCATGGGGACTAATACCGCCTTACCTATATTTGCCTACTATACAAAGTTTATAAATGCTGATGATTCCTTGAATGTATCTCAGGAAGATTTTGAAATGCCTGAAACCATGATAAAATCTCCGATAGATTGTGATAACATCATGAATATTAGAGAGGACAATAGTGAAGAAGAAGATATTTGGTTTAATGAAGATAATTGGTAGTTTGATTTATGATTGAAAAAATAGTTTTAGATGCTAAAGATGCTTGCAAAGATATTAAGAGCGGTTCTACAATTATGCTAGGGGGCTTTGGGCTTTGTGGTATTCCAGAAAATTGTATTGAAGCCCTTGTTAATTTAAAAATAAAAGATTTGACTTGTATTTCTAATAATGCTGGAATTGATGAATTTGGATTAGGTTTTTTGTTAAAGAATAATCAAATAAAAAAAATGATTTCTTCCTACGTTGGTGAAAATGACGAATTTGAGAGACAAATGCTTTCAGGAGAGTTAATAGTAGATTTAATTCCTCAAGGTTCACTAGCAGAAAGATGTAGAGCTGGTGGGGCGGGAATTCCAGCTTTTTTCACTCCTGCTGGATATGGAACAGAAATAAGTGAGGGAAAGGAAATAAGGATTTTTAATGGTAAACCACATATCCTAGAAACAGCTCTTAAAGCAGATTTTGCAATTGTAAAAGCGTGGAAAGGGGATACGCTAGGAAATCTTGTATATAAGGGTACGGCTAGAAACTTTAATCCTGCAATGGCTATGGCAGGAAAAATCACTATTGCAGAAGTTGAGAAATTAGTCAATCCAGGTATTTTAGATCCGAATGAGATTCATACTCCGGGAATATTTGTACAGAGAATTTTTCAAGGCGAAAAATATGAAAAAAGAATTGAAAAAAGAACAGTAAAATAGTTAACTAATATGAGTTTAGATAAGATTGGAATCGCCCAAAGAATAGCTCAAGAATTAAAAGATGGTTGGTATGTGAATTTAGGAATAGGTATTCCAACATTAGTAGCCAATTATGTTCCAAAAAAAATTAATGTTGAATTTCAATCTGAAAATGGAATTCTTGGAATGGGCCCTTTCCCATCGGGGAATAATGTAGATGCAGACTTAATAAATGCAGGTAAACAAACAATTACAGCACTTCCCGGAGCAGTTTACTTTGACTCTTCAATGAGTTTTGCAATGATAAGGGGACAACATATTCAACTAACGGTACTAGGAGCTATGGAAGTTTCTGAAAATGGAGATATAGCTAATTGGAAAATTCCTGGAAAAATGGTCAAAGGAATGGGAGGAGCTATGGATCTAGTGGCGAGTGCTGACAATATAATTGTAGCTATGATGCACACTAATAAAAGAGGGGAAAGTAAAATATTAAGCGAATGCTCTTTACCATTAACTGGTGTAAAATGTATTAAAAAAGTAGTTACTAATTTAGCAGTTTTAGAGATTTTACCTGAAGGAGGTTTTAAGCTTTTAGAAAGAGCTCCTAGCGTAAGCGTAGAAGAAATAAAAAATGCTACTGCAGGTAAACTAATAATTCCAAGTAATGAAATTCCAGAAATGCAATTATAAACCTAAATCTCTCACTTTTTGAAAAAAGTCTCTTTTGTCCGACTGACTTTAATTGGCATATTATTAATTCAAATAGGAGTTATTTTGAATATACGGCCATGGAGAAATGCAGAAAAAAAAAATGCATTAATTAACTGGGATGTAACCTCTTATTATTCTTATTTACCAGCGATCTTTGTTCACAAAGATTTGAAATTTGAATTTCTTAATAATTCCGAGGTTAATTATGCTGAAAAGCATCAATTTTGGCCAGAAACTGCCCCCAATGGAAATAAGGTAATAAAGACTACTATGGGAATGTCTGTTTTATATTTTCCTTTTTTTATAATATCTCATATTTACTCTTTAGTTAATGATAAAGTTGTTGCAAACGGGTTCTCTAAACCCTATGAAATAGGATTAACATTTTCATCAATATTTTATATGATGATAGGGTTGTTTTTTTTAGCTAAAGTATTGAGATCTATATATGATGAAAAAAAAGTTTCCATTTTGCTATTCTTGGTATTTCTTGGGACTAACTTATTTTATTATGCAACCACTGAACCTTGCATGTCTCACGTTTACACTTTCTCATTAGCCTCTGTTTTTATGTACATAACCATGAAAATCTATGAAAAAAACAATTGGAAATTTTTCATTTTTTTAGGATTAATATCTGGTCTTCTGTTTTTAGTAAGGCCTACTAACATTTTATTTATACTGGCTTTTCTTCTTTATAAAATTGAAAGCTTTTCTTCATTGAATAAAAGACTTTATTGGCTTATTCAGCATTATAAAAAACTAACAATTTCTATTGTTATTTCTGTCTTAATAGGTTCTGTTCAATTTTTTTACTGGAAGTGGGCAACAGGAAATTGGTTTTTTAACTCTTATGTAGGAGAGCAGTTTTATTTCAATCAACCAAGAATAATAGAATTTCTTTTCAGCTACCGTAAAGGATGGCTAGTTTATACTCCCATATTTGTCTTTTCATTTTTAGGATTATATAAAATGTATGTGAGAAAAAACCCTTGGTTCTTTTCCATATTAATAATGCTTCCAGTTCTTGTATATCTATTTTCTTCTTGGTGGTGTTGGTGGTTTGGCGGAGGGTTTGGAATGAGACCTATGATAGATTATTATCCTTTATTAATTATACCATTAGGAGAAATTTTAAGTACTAAAATATCTTACAAAAAATATATTTTGAATTTTATTTTAGCGGGGTTTGTCTCCCTAAATTTGTTTCAAACACTTCAAAGAAGAAATTTAGTTATTCATTGGGATAGTATGAGCAAAGAGTCGTACTGGGCTTTTTTCACAACCATTAAGATGAAGAACGCTCAAGACTGGGAAAGACAAAAAATATTGCTAAATGCTCCCGATTACAACAAAGCAAGAAATGGGGAATTAGAGTACGATTTCGAAGTTTTTTAAAATTATAAAAAGTTAATTCTCTTAGAAAACTCCTCTTTATATGATTTACCTATATGAATCTCTTTGTCTTTGATAATAATATAGTTATCGGCAATAGATTTTACTTTATCTAACCTTACAATAAATGATCTTTGAACTCTAATAAAATCTTGAGATGGTAATTTTAATTCAATCTCTTTCATCGTAGAAAGTACAGTATGTTTTTCATTTTCTGTATGAACTCTAATATAATTCCCTAAAGCCTCAACCCACAAAACTTGATTTAAATCTAACTGAACTAATTTAGAATCTGTTTTTATAAAAACATGACCAGGTTCAGATCTGTCTACAAGCTTTGCTCCCATTTCAAAAATCTTTTTTCTTATTTTTTCCACTGTTTTTAAAAACCTTGACCATTCAGCTGGTTTTTTTAAAAAGTCAGTGACGTTATATTCATAAGACTCTAAAGCAAACTCATCATGAGATGTAATCATTACTACAAGAGGAGATTCGCCAAGGTTTTTAAGAAGTTCTATGCCTCCCATTTTAGGCATTTCTACATCTAAGAAAGCAACATCAACCTCATTTGAATTTATAAATGTATAAGCATCTAATGCATTTTGAAAAGTTCCAATACAGGAAAAATCATCAAGCTGATTCACCATATCTTCAATTACTGCAATACACAATTCATCGTCATCAACTATTATAACCTTTATCATATTTCTAAACTTTCATTTGTCGCTTCATGAAATTGCTGCTTCAATTGTATTAAATCTTCACTTAAATCTACTATTTTTTTTGATTCCATTCTTTTAAGAGTTTCTGCAATAACTGGAAAATCCATGGTGGCAGACGATCCTTTCATTTTATGTAATTTACTTTCAATAGTTTTGACATCTTCACCCTCCATTGCTATAGATAATTGACGATAGTCTTCTTTAAAAGTTCTTTTAAATATTTTTAAATATTTTGATTTAT
The DNA here is from genome assembly GCA_002457645.1 of Bacteroidetes bacterium MED-G20. GTDB lineage: Bacteria > Bacteroidota > Bacteroidia > Flavobacteriales_D > Parvicellaceae > MED-G20. The sequence goes on along the minus strand of NTKH01000031.1, from coordinate 794 downwards.
TAGTAGGGCTATTTTTGGTAGAGTCAATAGTACTATTTATAGTTTCAAAAATCTTTTTATACAGTATTTCAATTTGAAATGGTTTAGAAATACAGTCATTCATCCCCGAATTATCGCATCGCTGCAAAACATCTTCAAATAGATGAGCCGTCATCGCTATTATTGGAATGTTTTTGATGTTAGGGTCTTTGTGATTCCTAATTTCTTGACTGGTCTGAAAGCCATTTTTAATGGGCATTTCAATATCCATTAAAATGATGTCATAATTTTTTGTAGCTATTACTTTAATTACTTCTTCTCCATTTTTAACCCAATCTACTTTTATATTATTGGTAGAGTTTTCTATTAAATCTTGAAATAATTTACCATTTAGCTCATCGTCCTCCGCCATTAATATATTTATGTTTTTTATGGGTACTTCACTTTTAATGTTGCTAGATGAAATCTGAGAACTTACTTTTTCAAAAGGGAAAACAAAACTAAATTCCGTTCCTAGAGAGCTCGACTCTACCTCAATTTTTCCCTTCATTAATTTTATAATTAAATCGCATATGGCCAGTCCTAGTCCTGTCCCCCCATATTGTCTGGAAGTATTGGCCTTTTCTTGTGTATAAGGCTGAAAAATTATTTTTAATTTGTCTTTATTTATCCCCGTACCATTATCTTTTACTGAAACTTTAATATCGTTTTCTTTATATAACTCTAAACTAATGATTGCACTTCCATTAGGAGCATATTTAATAGCATTGTCCAATAAATTGACAATTATTTGCTGAAACCTAAAGGAATCTCCT
>NTKH01000030.1 GCA_002457645.1 Bacteroidetes bacterium MED-G20 | reverse complement strand
CCTTGGTTCTGGCCCAAAATAGGTTTTAATGGTTTCAAAAGAAGAATAAGTTCTAGTGCTATCAGTTGTTCCATTATTTGGGTTTTTATAATATCTAGTAAAAGGTCCTATATGCTGGTACATGGATAGTCTAAAACCTAGATTGACTTTTAATTTCTCATTGACATCCCAATCATCTAGAAGATAAATTGCATACTCGTTTCCAAAAATTTTAACTACACTTTCGTCACCAAATGAAACATCACCACTATTAGCAGAAAGACTTGATGGAATAAAACGATGTAAGGTATAATTCCAGCCAAACTTTACATTATGTAAAGAACTATGATAATATGTGTAGTCTTGTTTTAAATTATAGTCTCTTACGCCAGAAGATAGTCTAAAATTAAAATCATTAGAACCACCTTCAAATGCAAAATTATAATCTGTAAATACCGCAGAAGAATTCACAAAAAGCTTGTCGTTAAATAGATGATTCCATCTTAAAGAAGCTGTTGCATTTCCCCATGGAACACTAAAATTAAAACCCAAATTTTCATTGTTGAATGTGAAAACATCTCTTCCAAAATAACTGCTCAAATAAAGCCTGTCTTTATCAGATAATCTCCAGTTTAGTTTTGCAGTTAAATCATAAAAAAAATAACCTGAACCTTTAAAAGCTGAAGTATCAGCGACAAAAGGAGCCGTCAAAACGTCAATGTAGGTTCTTCTGCCAGAAATTATATAAGAAGCCGTATCTTCTTTAATAGGTCCTTGAAGAGTTAAACGAGAAGCAATAGCACCAATTCCACCATCAGCTTGAAAGCTTTTATAATTTCCATCTTTCATTGTAATATCTAAAACAGAGGATAGTCTTCCACCATAATTAGAAGGCATTCCACCTTTTATGAGAGATACATTTTTAATAGCATCAGCATTAAAAACAGAGAAAAAGCCAAATAAATGAGAAGCATTATAGACAGTAGCTTCATCCAAGAGAATTAAGTTTTGGTCAGGTCCTCCTCCTCTAACATAAAAACCAGTATTACCTTCACCTCCTGATGACACTCCTGGTAAAAACTGAATGGTTTTAAGAATATCAACTTCACCCATAAAAGCCGGTATGGTTTTTATTTTATCCATTGAAAGTTCTACTTTACCCATTTGTGTACTTGTAGTATTTTCATCTGATTGTTTTGAATTTACAATCATTTCTTCCAATAAATCTTCACTTTCTATTAACTCAACATTTAATCTTTTATGATTTTCTAATTTGATAGTTTTAATTATGTCTTTGTATCCAATATAGGAAAACTTAACATCACAATTTCCTGACTTTAAGTTAATCGAATAAAAACCATATACATTGGTTGAAGTTCCTTTAGATTCGGATTCTATAAAAACACTCGCACCTATTAAAGCCTCACCAGTATTTCCATCTTTAATATAGCCACTTAATATATGTTCCTGAGAAAATGATATTGAGGATATTAATAGATATAAAATAGATGATTTAATACTCACGATGCGAAACTAATAAGTTTTGTTTAATTATTTATTAAAAAGCCTAAACAATTTTAAATATTTTTAAATTCACTAGTAAAAAAATATGATATAGATAATTTACTACTTTAAATTTTTAACTTTATATAAATAATTTAATTATGGAATTTGAAGAATCTTCTCAAGAAAGAATTGGTTTTGGCAAAAGATTATTAGCCTTTATTATTGACATGATTTTATCATCTTTAGCAGGTTTTGCTTTATCATTATTTGCAGAATCGTCCTTGTTAGAGCTTTTTTATGATCCCAAACAAGTAAATGATTCTATTTCAACTTTTGAAAATTTAAGCCCAGGACTCGGAAATACCATGCAAGAATTTTTTAAAGTTGTTGCTGGAATTGGATTAATTGGTTTTATAATCATGATTATGGAAGGTTTAACTGGACAAACCCCAGCAAAAATGTTACTTGGAATAAAAAATGGCAATCAAGATGGAACCAATGCGTCAACTACGACTCTTTTTATAAGAGCTTTGATTAAAAATATTTCATCTGTTTTATCATTTATTGCGGTTACTATTAGCCTGTCTATTATTGGAACGATTGGTTCTTTTTTAGGTTTTATAATTTTTATCGGTTGTTTTTTTACTTTAGGTAAAAGCAAACAGTCCATTCACGATTTAATTTCAAAAACAGCTGTTTACAATAAATCGGAATTAAATTAATTTACTTTAACTTCTTTGGCCAGCGCTACAGCTATTGAAACTAATTTTTCAACAGATTCAGAACCATATTTTAAAATGACAGCCATTCTTCTATTGGGCCTGGTTGACGGTTTTCCAAAAATTCTAATATCAGACTCTTTTGAACTCATTGCTTTTTCTAGGCCAGAAAAAACTGGTTGTGAGGTTGAAGAATCATTGGCTAAAACTACTGCAGACGCTCCATTTTTTAAAAGTTTTATTTCTGGAATTGGTAATCCTAGGACAGCTCTGGCATGTAATTCAAACTCATTAAAATTTTGAGTACCTGCTAAAGTTACCATACCTGTATCGTGTGGACGTGGTGATAATTCTGAAAAGTAAGTAGCATTTTTAGTAATGAAAAACTCTACTCCCCAAATACCAGCTCCGCCTAAAGCATCAGTAACTATTTTGGCCATTTCTTTGGCTTCTTTTAATCTGTCTGAACCCATTTCCATTGGCTGCCAACTTTCTTGATAATCGCCCCCTTCTTGTCTATGACCAATAGGTGGACAAAATAGTGTAGGTCCATTTTTTTGCGTGACAGTAAGTAATGTAATCTCGTAATCAAAATCAATAAATCCTTCAACAATAACTTCGAGTAAATCCCCCCTAGAACCCTCAATTGCATAATTCCATGCTTTTGTTATATCTGATCGAGACTTAATAACAGACTGGCCTTTACCAGAGCTAGACATTAAAGGCTTTACAACACAAGGATACCCACAATGTTCTACACCCTTTGAAAGTTCTTCTAAATTTTTAGCATAACTGTAAGGAGCTGTTCTAACATTCAAATCTTTAGCAGCTAAATCTCTTATAGATTTTCTATTCATAGTATAATTGGCTGCTTTTGCGCTTGGAACAACATTGTAACCTTGTTGTTCATAATCATAGAATCTCTCTGTTCTAATGGCTTCAATTTCTGGTACAATGAAATCAGGTTGATGTTTTTCGACTAATGCATCTAGTGCATATCCATCCAGCATATTGATGATCTCCTTTTCATGAGCTACTTGCATAGCTGGAGCATGATCATAGCTATCTACAGCAACTACATATTGACCTAATCTTTGACAAGCGATTACAAATTCTTTTCCCAATTCTCCGGATCCTAACAATAATAATTTTTTCATTTATTTAACTTAAACTGTAACGAATTTCGTACAAAGGTTTTAAAAACTTTGGACTTACTTTTGACAACTGATAATAGGGTTTTTGAATGGCGCCAAAACCTCTTATAAATCTTTCAATAGATTCTACCATGGTACCTTCAAAATCAAATTCTATTGCAAAAGAACTTGCAAATTTTATAGATTCCCACATCACTAAACTCATCGCTTCACTATTTCTGAAATTGGGATTACTACCACCCATCAAATAATAAACAGTTTTATTGTTCCATACTAATAATATTCCCGAATGGATATTATTCTGTTTGTCTTTTGCTAATAAAATCTTACAACTATTTTTTTCTATACAACTATTATATAGGTTTAATAACTGAGCTTCATTGAAAGGAACTTTCATTCTTTGCCTATTAAAAGTCTTTTGAATTAAGCCAAAAAGTTCAGATGCATCTTCAGACTCAATTACTTCAACAATTTTTTGGGCTTTTTTAATATTTTTTCTTGTTCCTGAACTTAAGTTTTCTAATAATCCAGCCTCATTGTTTAGAATGTCTTTAAGTATATAAGTATACTTAACAGTGGAATCGAATCCTTTCCAGACAAAAGGAAGTATATTTTGAATGCTATGGTGAGCCTTTAAAACAGAGACATTTGCTTTAGGTAAAAGATTGATTAAGTTGGTTAAAACTTCTTTTTCAAAAGCAAGTTTTGTATTGTTTTTCTGACCTTTTGGATAAATTAACCAGGGTCCTAAATGTTGTGAAAAGGTGGGCAATCCTAAAAATTTAAAAATGGCTTTATTTTTGAAAAAAAAAGGAAGCACTCCAAATACTTCATTTGATTTCTCATAAATAGCAACTCCCCAATTATTTTTTCCAGCAGTTGAATCCAACCACCAAGGTTGGAAAAAAATGGGTAACTCATTTTTTTTACAAAACTTATTATAATATGTCTTGTTATCTTCCAAACCCTTTAAAAATCTGATTTAAAAACCCATAAGCATCATTAATTCCAATAAAGTTTCTTTAACTCTTTTTGAATGATTGAAATTAATTTTTTGTCAAATTGAAAATCAAAATCATTAGCAATAAGCATTCTAACATTGAAAGATCCAAGAGCTAATCTAATAAATGATTTATTATCATATTTCACAGGTTGACCAATAATAATTTTTTTAAAATCATAAAAATCGTCTCTCTCTTTGGCGCATATTTCAAGATATAGAACTCTTAGCTCTTCATCAGAGAGTAAGCTTCCATCTTTATGTTTAACATTAAAGGAAACTATCGATCTATTAGTAAACTGTTGATCTGGCATCAATTCAAAGTAATCACTCTTAATTTGAAGTTGACTAATAATAAAAGCATTCCATCGATCAACGGACATTGTGACCATATCTTCCCCATAAAAGGATAATAATTTCATTTCACTTACAGCGGCTTCCCAACGAAGTAACGTACCATAATTTTCGTTTTGTCTGAATTTACTTCTCAAGATAGGATGGCTTAATGGGATATCGGAAGTGCTAAATATTTTGAGGAAAGGAGCAACTGCTTTATCTGAAATATTAACTAACTTAGAAGTAATGGTTTTTGGTACTAAAATAGCACCACAAAATGGAGGAGATTGATAAAATTTTGAGCCCGTTAGCATTACCATACAATTTAATCTTATCAAATTATTTATTAACTTTTGGGTAGTTCTCATTTGACAAACGTCTATCACCCAAAAACATTTTTTATTTGCTCTAGGAATCATAGAAATATTATCAACAATTCCTGATTTACTTCCTATAACTAAATTGGCGATTACTTGATTATCTATACTTTTTCTTTCAATTATTTCAAGAATTTCTGTTTTATGATTTAAAATATTTCCCAAATCATCTCTAGCTGAAAATGTTTCTTGATCAATTGTAATTTCTTTATGAATGGTATCGTTTTTAATAACATTTTCTTCAAACTGATTCGTACCAAAAAAATATTCTCCCTTTATAGCTGTATTTGAACCTGTGCCCAACTCTTCAGGACATGTTACAACGCTAAATATTTTTTGATCTGGATTAATAATTCTAGAAAACATTATTGGATAATAACATAAATCACTACCTGATGGAGCGTAGAAAATATCAAAGTCATTTGAAGAATCTACATCAATTAATTTTTTAAGTTGATTCTGTTGCTCATTTAGTAACTTGTCATAATCTTCTTTTTGAAGCTTCTTTAACATTTTATCAACTGCACGTTTACTATCAACATTTAAATTTGACATCGTACATGATCCTCTATTAAAAACAGACTTGTAAATAAGTGGATTGCCATGGTATTTGTTCAATCCATTTTTGTTGAGAGTAATTCTTTCGTCTCCGCCCTTGACTATATCGTTAATATCCATAAAATCAAATAATTACACAAATAAATGTATTTTAATCTAGAATATGTATTAATTTTAAGTATAAATGTTAATCAAAATTTAGATTGAATAAAACACTTATTAATTGGGAGGATTTTCTGAAAGTAGATATTAGAGTAGGAACCATTATTAAAGCTGAAAAATTTACCTTAGCTAAAAATCCTTCTTTTATAATTTATGTTGATTTTGGTGAACTGGGAATTAAGAAAAGTGCTGCACAAATCACTAAAAATTACAATACTGATTATTTAATTGGACAACAAATCACTGCTGTTATTAACTTTCCCAAAAAACAAATTGCTAATATCCAAAGTGAATTTTTAACTCTTGGAGCAATTAACAATGGTTTAGATGATGTGATATTAATCCAACCATCCTCTAAAACCAAAAATGGGTCTAAAATTTGTTAATATTTTTAATTTAAAAAGCCTATTGTACTTTATTAATAATAACTTCGTGTTAATTTTACAATATGAAAAGAATTGGAATACTTACAAGTGGTGGAGATTGTGCAGGTTTAAATGCTGCAGTTAGGTCTATTTTTTACAGAGCTAAAGACCAATACAAAATGGATGTATTTGGAATCCTAGAGGGGACTGTAGGTCTAATGAATAGACCAGTTTCATATATAAAACTTGATTATAACACATTTTCTGGAAACTTACTAAGACAAGGAGGAACCTTTTTAGGAACTACTAACAAAGGAAATCCATTTAAATTCCCAATGAAAGATGGCTCTTTCAAAGATAGAACAGTGGAAATAATAAGTGGATATCATGAACTTGGATTAGATGGTTTAGTTGTAATTGGTGGAGATGGTAGCATGAAAATTTTAAAAACTATTGCAGATAAAGGTGGATTAAATATTGTTGCAATTCCTAAGACCATTGATAATGATGTAGGTGCAACTGAAAATTCAATTGGTTTTAATACAGCCGTTAAAGTAGCCACCAATGCTTTAGATAATTTACAATTTACTGCAGCCAGTCACAATAGAACCATGATACTGGAAGTTATGGGTAGAGATGCAGGTCATATCGCATTAAATGCTGGAATAGCAGGTGGAGCAGATGTAATTTTAATTCCCGAAATAAAATATTCTATTGACGGAATTGTTAAGAAACTTAAAAAAATGAATAGTCACGGAATAAAACATTCTCTGATTATTGTAGCAGAAGCTGTAAAACAAGAAGATGGAGATAATAGTATAGTTAAATTTGCTGATGGAGAAGAACGGTTAGGAGGGATTGGAACTTACATAGCACATCAAATAATGCAAAAATCTTCAGCAGAATGCAGAGTAACCACATTAGGTCATGTTCAAAGAGGAGCTCCCCCAACTACCCAAGATAGAATACTAGCTAGCGCATTTGGAGTACATGCAGTTGACTTACTTGCACAAAATAAATTCGATAGAATGGTAGCATGGAGCGATAGAAAGGTTGTTGACTTCCCAATAGAAAAGGGAATTGAGACTTATAGAAAAGTTGAATTAGGGGATTCTTTGGTAAAAACTGCTTTAGCATTAGGAATCTATTTAGGTGATTTTAATTAGACATTCTTTTCTTAGCCTATGGAATGCTACTGAAAATGTTTGAAGGTTTTTTTAAATTAAAACTTTATTACTACAAATTTTAAATTTCTTTAGTTTTGAAAAAAAAAATATTTAAAAAATGGTTCTTTTTATTTATTTTTTCACCTAAAATTTTGTTTTCACAATTCCAGATATGTTTTCATAATCAATTTCTCAATTCGGAGTTAATTTTAGATAAAAAATATGCAATGTCAAATGACAGCATATCTATTTCTTCACTTAATTATTACGTTTCTAAAATCAGTATATTTAATGATTCAAATCTTATTTATGAAGATAGAAAACTTGGACACTTAATATCCCATGAAATTAACCAATCACCATGCATAAAATTGGAATGCGATCAAAAAATTAAGTTTAATAGAATAAGTTTTAATTTAGGAATTGATAGTGTTACTCATATTAAAGGGGTCTTAGGTGGTGATTTAGACCCTACAAAAGGGATGTATTGGACTTGGAATAGTGGATATATTAATTTTAAAATTGAAGGATACTCTTCAAGATCTTCAGGAAAAAATCATTTATTCCAATTTCATATTGGAGGTTATCAATTCCCGTTTAATTCATGTCAAAAAATAGATTTAACATTAAAAAGAAATAGTACTATAGATATTTATTTTGATGTATTCAATGTCTTAAATGGAATTAATCTTCAGGAAAACTATCAAATTATGAGACCCTGTAAATCAGCAGTCGAAATAGCAAATTTGTCAAAAAACGCCTTTTATATAGAATGAAAGGAATTTATATTCAATTTTTTATATCACTATCCATATTACTGGGGTTTAATTTATATGATAGCCCTTATTTTAAATATCCCGATTACTTTCCTAAACCTTTTTATCAATTTGAAAACAACATACTTGATAGTAATAAAATTAAGTTGGGTAGAATGTTGTTTTACGACCCCATTTTATCTTCTGACAATACTATTTCTTGTGCTTCTTGCCATTCGCCTTACAATGCTTTTTCTCATTCTGACCACCAACTAAGCCATGGAATAAATGATCAGATTGGAAAAAGAAATGCACCAGCTCTATTTAATTTGGCTTGGCAAAAAAAATTTATGTGGGATGGTTCTATAAATCATCTAGATGTGCAGCCGCTGGCTCCAATTTCTCATTCTAAAGAAATGAATGAAAATATTCAAAATATAATTTTAAAAATTTCTAAAAGTAATTTCTATAAAAAATTATATAATAAATCATTTGGCGATAGTTTGATTACTGGAGAAAGAACGCTGAAGGCATTAGCTCAATTTCAACTTACTTTAGTGTCTTGCAATTCAAAATTCGATTATGTTAAGCAAGGAATTAATTCCTTTACTAAAAAAGAAAAACTGGGTTATCAAATATTTTTAAAAAATTGTAATATTTGTCACCAAGAGCCTCTATTCTCCACCTATCAGTTTGCCAATAACGGACTTACTGTTGACAGTACTTTAAAGGATTACGGAAAAGGATCTCTTACTATGCAATCAAAAGATAGTTTATTATTTAAAATTCCTTCTCTTAGAAATTTAAGTTATTCTTCCCCGTACATGCATGATGGAAGATTTAAAACATTACATCAAGTTATTAACCATTACAACAACAAAAAGTATAATCATAAAAATTTATCTCCGGAAATATTAGAACTCAAATCTTTAAATAATAATGAAGTCGTTAACTTAATAAGTTTTCTAAAAACTTTAGACGATTCTTCTTTTATTTATAATAAAATTACTAGATTCCCAATTCTGTTACTTTCAAAAGAAAATTAGAATAAATATGAAAAAATCTATAACAATAATTACTTTCTACACTTTTATAAATATTCTAGGATTTTCTCAGGGTCCTGCTATAACTTCTTGGATACAAAACAATTCAGTTACTGGAACTTATTATAATGCGGGAAATTCTACAGCAATAGGAAATAACATTTTAGTAAACTGTCAAAAAGTTGAATATTCAAATGACTATGTTTATGTTATGACCGAGGGAGTGCCTTCATATACTACTGGACCATTCCAAGATGGTAATCCTTCTCAAGCTCAAGCCCAAGGTGCGATTTATAAGTTCCCAATTAACCCCCAACCCAATACTTCAACTGCAACTAATACGACAGCAGGAAACATTGGTGTTTTTATAAATGGTGTTTCTTTATTTGATTACAGAGACGGCGTAGCTTGGAATCCTACTACTAATGCATTATGTGGAGGTCCTGGAAATGCTCCTTGTCCTGGTGGACCAAATGCCAATATGGATTGGAACAGAGACGCCATACCAGCTGAAATGTCAGGATTTGACTGTTCTAAAGGGCATCCTTCAATGGGAAACTATCATCATCACCAAAATCCTTCTGCATTTAAACTTGACTTGAATGTGATATCCAATGTATGTAATTTATATGATGCTGACGGCCTATATGCAATAGACAGTTCTCAGCATTCACCACTAATTGGTTTTGCTTATGATGGATATCCAATTTATGGGGCTTATGGATATAAAAATACTGACGGAACAGGAGGAGTAATTCGAATTAAATCTAGTTACCAACTTAAAAACATTACAGCTAGAACCAATGGACCTGCGGTTAACAACACCTATTTTCTAGGATATTTTAGAGAGGACTACGAATATATTTCCAATCCTGATCCCGAGTTTTTAGATGAACACAACGGGAGGTTTTGTATCACTCCCGAATATCCTAACGGAACTTATGCCTACTTTGCGACAGTTGATGAAGACTGGAATTCTGCTTACCCATATGCAGTTGGTCCAACATTTTATGGTGTTTACTCTAACGCTTCAGTAAATAGCGTTAATGAGTCTACCACTGTTTACACAGCTACCTTAAATGATGAAACAATTAAATTAGATGAATTAAAAATTAATATTTTTCCTAATCCAACCATTGATGTAATTGCTGTTCAGATAAGTCAACTTAGTCACATTAATTTGAATATTAAACTTACGGATTTGAAAGGTCAATTAATTGCAGAAAAAAATCTGAATGCTGGTAGTACTATTGCTTACTTCCATACAGAAACTTTATACAACGGAGTTTATCTTATCAATATAAACCAACTTAATAATTCCATTACTAAAAAAGTAATCATTAATAAATAATTTTGTGGTTAGATAATTTCTATCTACCAAATACTTAGTTTTATAGTATGCAAATTGGTATAGATAGTTTTGCGGCTGCAGAAAATTCAGATTCATTTAATGGTAAGAAAAATGCACAATCTATTGAGAAACTAATCAATCGAATTGTAAAAGCAGATCAAGTGGGATTAGATGTATTTGGGGTTGGTGAACACCACAGAAGAGAATTTCTTGATAGTGCCCCTCACCTAATTTTATCAGCAGCCTCAGCCAAAACTAAAAACATTATTTTAACAAGTGCTGTTACTGTTCTCAGTGCAGCCGACCCAGTTAGAGTTTTTCAAAACTATGCAACATTAGACTTAATTTCTAATGGAAGAGCTGAAATAATTGCAGGAAGAGGCTCATTTACAGAAGCATTTGAATTGTTTGGATATGATTTAAATGATTATGATCAACTTTTTGAAGAAAAATTAAAACTTCTAATTAAAATTCAGAATAATGACAATGTTAATTGGATGGGAAAATACCGACCTGAGATCAATAATCAGACCATTTTTCCTAGACCTGTTCAAAACCCCTTACCTATTTGGATTGGAGTTGGTGGAACACCTCAATCATTTATAAGAGCAGGAAAATTAGGTTTACCACTTATGATAGCTGTTATTGGAGGAGAAACCCATAGATTTAAGCCTCTTGTAGACATGTACAGAGAATCTGGCCGAAGAGCTGGACATTCTTCAGAAAAATTAAAGGTTGGTTTACATTCTTTGGGTTATGTAGCAGAAAATTCTAAAAAAGCTGTTGAAGATTACTTTCCAGGTTATGCCAAAACTTTTACAAGAATTGGTAAAGAAAGAGGATGGCCACCTGTAACGTTAGAAAGATTTAAAGCTCAAAATGGACCCTTAGGAGCGCTAATGATTGGAAGTACTGAAGAAATAGCAGAAAAAATACTCAGACATAGCGAAGCCCTTGGTGGAATTTCAAGATTTACTTTTCAAATGGATAATGCTGAATTATCTCATAAACAACTTTTAAAATCTATTGAATTAATTGGGGAAAAGATTAGGCCAATTATAAATTAATCAACATTATTTTTTTTTAAAAATTTACTTTTAATTTTGTGATATGAATAGAAAAGATTTTATAAAAAAGTCAACTGTTTTAAGTGCAATAGGTCTTTCATCTCCAGTTTTATTAAAGGGTAATTCAAATCCCAAGACCTCAACTTATTACAAACTAAAAGATCAAATTGGTTTCAATCACATTCCAAACAATGAAATAAAAACTATGAATAGTGTTGTTCACAAAGCAAATACAAGAGGTCATGCTGATCATGGCTGGTTAAAAGCAAATCATTCATTTAGTTTTGCCAACTATTACAATCCTGATAGAATGAATTTTGGAGTAATAAGAGTTTTAAATGATGATAGTATTGCTCCTGAAAGAGGTTTTGGAACTCATCCTCATGACAATATGGAAATTATTACTATTCCACTAGAAGGAGACTTAAAACATCAAGATAATATGGGTAATGGAACTATTATTAAAAATGGTGATATTCAAGTCATGAGTGCTGGAACAGGAATAACTCACAGCGAATTTAATGCTAACAATAATTCCTATTGTAAATTATTACAAATATGGCTCTTTCCTAATAAAAAAGATGTAACTCCAAGATATGATCAAATTTCTATAAACACCTTATCTAAAAAAAATAAATTATATCAAATATTATCTCCAAATAAAGACGATCAGGGAGTCTGGATTCATCAAAATGCATGGTTTCATATTGGAAAATATGATTCAAAATCAAAAGATGAATACACTTTGAAAAATAAAGAAAATGGAATCTACTTTTTTGTAATTGATGGAGAAATAACTATTAACGACCAACAACTTTCAGAAAGAGATGGTATGGGTTTATGGGATATAAGCCAAATTAATTTTGTGGCTGAAGCCCGCTCTAGGGTCTTAGTAATGGAAGTTCCACTTGAAATTAATTAGAAAATTATTAATTTTAGTGAATGTCTGATTACACTACAGCTGTTAAATACGCCATGTTTTTTTTCATGGCACTCATGCTTATTGAGTGGATAGCATCAAAAATTTCAAATAAAAAAGTATATCAAATTTCTGATACTATTTCCAGTATTAGCTCTGGAATGACCAATAACATTAAAAGTATTTTAAATCTTTCTGTTGTCATAATTAGCTATCATTGGATGTTTGAGAGTTTTGCAATTTTCCAAATTAGTTCATCATGGTGGGTATATGTTTTAGGTTTTTTGGGAATAGATTTTGCTAATTATTGGACTCACAGATGGAATCATGAATATAATATACTTTGGAATAGGCATATTATTCATCATAGCAGTGAAGAATATAATTTAGCATGTGCATTAAGACAAACTATTTCAACTGTATTTCAAATTTATTTCTTTTTATATCTTCCTTTGGCGATTATAGGAATTCCACCTAAAGTGATAGCTATTCTTCTTCCTTTGCACTTATTTGCTCAATTTTGGTACCATACCAAACTTATTAATAAAATGGGGATTTTAGAAAAAATCATTGTTACTCCTTCTCACCACCGAGTTCACCATGCAATAAATGATATTTATTTGGATAAAAATTATGCTGCAATATTTATATTTTGGGATTATTTATTTGGCACATTTCAAGAAGAGCTAGAAAGTGAACCACCTGTCTATGGTATAAAAAAGCCTGCCAAAACTTGGAATCCTATAATTATAAACTTCATGCATCTTTATCAACTTTTTAAAGACGCTATAAGAACTAAAAAGTGGAAGGATAAATTTAAAATTTGGTTTATGCCTACTGGATGGAGACCAAATGATGTTAAGGAAATTTACCCCATTGAAACAATTGAAAACCCCCACAATTATATAAAATACAGTAATCCTAAAAATATTTTTTTAAACTTTTGGAGTTGTTTTCAACTTTTAATTCATTTAGCTATGCAATTTCATGTTATTTACTTACTAAGTTTTTTAGGAAATACTGAATTCGATTTATTTCAACTTTTTACAGGCTATCAAGTTCTTATTACTTATGGAATATTTTTCGTTATATCAGTTTGGTCTTTTACATCTCTGATGGACAGGTCATTACACTTTTTGGTTGTAGAGACATTTAAGAATATTGTCGGCTTTGGATTAATTATTTTATTCCCTGAAGTTCTGAATATTTACAAGGAAATTGATATTCCTATTTTAATTCCCAGTCTATACTTATTCTTTTCTCAAATTATAAGTATTTATTATTTTATAAAATTTTTAAAGGAAAGAAAAGTTTCACTAATTCTATAGTCCGTTTTTAGTATTGAATTTACTGTAACAAGGTATTGATCGATACTTGCTTTTCTTATGCCTTTTTGCGCTCATTAAACCTGCAAAAAGCCCTCCCTCAATACTTTCCAATATTAGCGATATTTCATTTGTTCCTCCTGAGTATGCTCCCAACTCTGAAATTGTAAAATCTCTACTGTAAGACATTGTTAAAGATAGATTAGATTGTTTAAAAACTTTCTGATAACCAAATATAAAATATAGAGATTCAAATTTATCAAAGTCATCTGTTAACGATGTCATTTGTTGTCTATAAAAAAGTCCAAGATGTAAGGGATATAACCAAGCCTCAGCCAGCCCTATTTGAAGCGTAGATAAATTTCCTTGTTGCACATAAAGAGCAGAATGTTTCACACCACCTGCAATTTTATTTTTACTAAAAGGCCATATCATAGAACCATGAAGTGTATACCTTCTATTGCTCTTATAAGTATCATTTACAAAACTATTTCCTCTTTGAACAAAATCGTGAACTGCTAATCCAATCTCTACATCTAAATCAATTGGTAAGTGAAACCTTCTAGACTTAGAACCTCTTTTTATGTGGTAGGTTATTACCGTTCCCAAAGCAAGATTGGAAGTATTCAATCTATTACTATTTGGCAGAATAAATGAAGTGCTATACACATTTCCAAGATAAGGGTCTAGTTCATCACTAAAAACCATTCTAGACCAATCTAATCGTTTGGTTATATTTTGATAGTGAAAACCAAATTGCCATGCAATAGGGCTCGGGAAAACATCAAAAAGCCTGTAAGCACCACCAAAATGAAAACGATCAGTTCTAAAATAACTTTCCCCTTCATTTCCCGTAGAGTACAACATTGACAAAGCAGAGTTCTGGTGGTTTTGCCAAGTATCAAAAGAAATGGAACTGGTATTAAATTGAGCAGGGACTTTTGACCATTGATTTTTATTATTTACGAATAATCTAAAATTATTATCCATTCCTGCCAACGCAGGATTTAAATACATAGGATTAAAATAAAACTGACTAAATACAGGTTCCTGACTAGAGTAGTTAGTGAATATTAATAATAAAGCTAATATGTTAATTATATTTTTCATCATCTAATAACCGTTACAGTTCCTGTTTTTCTATATACATCTTCATCTTGATATTGTTTACCTTCCCAAAAGGAATCATCTTTAAATTGAGCTTCAACTTTCCAAACATAAACATCAGGTTCCACATCAGCTCCTTTAAATGTTCCATTCCAATAACCAGTTGGTTGTCCTTCATCATTTAGAGAAGTACTTTCCCAAATAACATTTCCATACAAATCATAAATTTCAATTTTATAAGTTCTCATTCCTGTACCTTTTGGAATGAAATTTGCCACTTCAAAATTATTTGATCCTGGATACAGAGCGTTAGGAATAAATAATGCCTTTCTATATTCTAGGTATATTTCTTGAGTCATACTATCTAAACAACCAGCTCCATTTGAAGCAATAAGTGAATAATAGTACATTCCTTCCGTACTATAGTTGTAATTATAGGTTGGTGTCTCTTCAATAGAGACATCTCCATTACCAAAGTCCCATACATAAGATACCGCTCCAAGAGAATTATTAATAAACTCTAAACTACCACTCAGTGGTGTATCTGGACTTAGTCTATTATTAAAAGAAAAATCTGCAACTGGCGCTGGAAGCACTACTAATGTACTGTTTCCTTGAACTGTATCAGAACATCCACTTCCAGTATTGTAAGCATATAAAGTAATATCGTATTGACCAGCATTATCATATACAAACGAAATAGTATCACCTATGGCACTAAGTCCATTTCCTAAATCCCAAACCAATGAATCTGCAAATAAAGATGCAGAGTTTAAAAATGTAGTGTCTCGTAAGCAAATTGAATCATCATAATTGAACTGAGCATTGGGAACTTGGTTGAAAAAGACATCAAAAAAGTTGTTTAAAGTATCATAGCAATTATAACTATTTCCAGAGATTAATTGAACATTAAAAATGCCGATAGAGTCATAAATAGTGGATGGGTTTGTTACAGTAGTACTTTGTCCATTTCCAAAATTCCATTGAAAACTATTAGCACCTAAAGAAGTATTGGTGTAGTCAACAGAAATTGGTAAATAGCATGGATCAGAAGCTATATAGGAATAACTGGAAACTGGTGAAGGGTAAACATTAATGGATTTAAAGGTAGAATCTTTACAACCTGATAAATCTTCAACAACTAATTTTATAGTGTAACTTCCAAAGTTTTGAAATTCATGAAAGCCATTATAAAAGGCGCCTGTATTACCATCATTAAAATCCCAATTGTAAAAACTAGCATTTTGAGAATTATTAGTGAATATAGCTGTAAATGGTTCACAACCGATGGTTGTATCAATACTGAAATCGGCAATAGGGATAGGACTAACATTTACAAAACTTATTGAGGAGTCTGAACATCCTGAACTATTTATAGCTAATAGTTTAACTTCATAAATACCGTCACTATTAAAAGTGAAAAACGGATCTGTTTGAATTGAGTTGGCAATAGTATCAAAAGTCCATATGTAGCTGCTCGAACCCGAAGAGCTATTGATAAAACTGTAATTTGATGGTAGAATACATGAATCTAATTTTGTAAAACTAAAATTAGAACTGGGTACAGGTAAAATATTAACAGTATTTGTAATACTATTAAAACATCCAAATTGGTTCATAGTTGTTAAAGTAATATCATAACTGCCAGGATTAACATAGGAATAATTCAAGTTGGTAGAATTGGTATTGGATCCATCCCCAAGACTCCATGAATTTATGATTCCTCCTATAGAATTATTAACTAATGAATAACTTGCAGGAAGTACACATGTGTCAAGTTGAATAGCATTAAACTGAGCTGTAGGAATGGGATTTACTGTAACTGGTTGTGAAAAAGTATCTGAACAACCATAAATATTGGTTGATGATATTTGAACATTATAGGTTCCATCAGAGTTAAAAGTATGATAAGGAGAACTAAGTGGTGAATAAAGACCATCTCCAAAGTCCCATAAATAACTTGTTGCACCTGAACTATTGTTCTGAAAACTAAAATTAGAAGGAATTGAACAAGTATCTAGCTGCGTAAAATTAAATGATAAATCTGGAACGGGCAAAACATCAATGTTTATAAATGATGTGTCGAAACAACCTACTGCATTCATAGCAATTAAACTAATTTGATAGTTACCATCTATATTATAACTATGGTTTAAGTTAGGTAAATTAGATGAATTCCCATCATCAAAGTCCCATATATAAGCTATTGCTCCTAGAGAGTTATTAACCAAATTATAATTAATTGGAAGGATACATGTATCCAACTGAATAGCATTAAACTGAGAGGTTGGGACAGGGTTTACAACAATACTTTGAGAAATACTGTCTTTG
The DNA here is from genome assembly GCA_002457645.1 of Bacteroidetes bacterium MED-G20. GTDB lineage: Bacteria > Bacteroidota > Bacteroidia > Flavobacteriales_D > Parvicellaceae > MED-G20. The sequence continues at coordinate 320 of NTKH01000030.1, read as the reverse complement.
CACCCATATGAATTAGAGCTTAATAAATTAATATCATAATTTCCTGCATTAGCGAAAGAATGAAGTGGAGAAAAGGTTGAAGAGTTGAAACCATCACCAAAATCCCAAATGTGAGTTGAAGCACCACTGGTACCATTTTGTAAATTATAACTCACAGGTAAAACACAAGTATCTAGTTGGTTTGCAGTAAAACTTATTTGTGGTAAAGGGTATGGTATAATATCAAAATCAAATGAATCCACACAGCCTGTTAAATCTTCAAATCTTACGTTAACACTATAATAGCCATCATTTGTATAAACATGGCTTGGATTTGCTAA